>NZ_JBNUPJ010000009.1:0-66446 GCF_050409485.1 Facklamia sp. P12945 | reverse complement strand
GCACAGAGTCCTTTCTATTTTAGTTACCACTTTTAATAGATCGGACTTTTGTGTTTTTGTGTAGCAAAAAATAGGATGGAAGGAAGTGTTTTTTTCTTCCATCCACCCTGTTTATTATAGAGCCTAAATTTCACAAGAAAAGAGGGCTAGCAAATAAGCTAGTCCTCTCTATTTGCCTAGGGAGCTAGAATGTTGCACGAAATATTATGCAATATTTAGTGATTATTTTTATTAAAAACCTATAATGTTAAGGTTTATAAAAATTTTTAATAGTATATATTTATTTATATGGAGACGATCGGTCTCGAACCGACGACCTCTACAATGCCATTGTAGCGCTCTCCCAACTGAGCTACGCCCCCAATATAGAAATACACATATATCTTACGCAATTTTGAAATATAAGTCAATAGTTGAAAAAACATTATCCTAATTGTTCCTAGAAGTAATAGTCGAATATAATTAATCCAATCAAAAGACTTTCTATTATATACGTTAAGTAGTTCTAAATAGAAAAAAGAGCAAGCTTGAGATAAATCAAGCTTGCTCTTTTTTGTAATTAATTTTAAATTATTATTCTGCTTCAGTTTCTTCAGCAGTTTCTTCTTCTGTTTCGTCTTCAGCTTTTTCTGCATCAGCATCTTCATTAGAGGTCATCTCTTCACCAGGTTTTTCAGGGACAACGATTTCGCCATTGATGATTTGTTGTTTGTAGTCTTCAACAGCTTTCTTAACTTCGTCAGTTAAGAATTCAGTTGTAAGGTCTACACCACCATCAGCTAAACCTAAAGTTTGAACGCCACCTTCAAAACCTTCAGCTTGTGTTTTTTCAGCAAATGCTTTCACTGATTCACCAACTTGTTTCAATGTAGATGTTAATGTTAAGTGACGCTCTTCACCGTCAATTTCAATTAAGCCTTCAGCGTCTTGGTCTAAGTCTACACCAATTACGTATAATTCTTGAGAAGGATCGTTTGATACACGGTCTTTAGCTTCTGAGAATACACCTTGGCCAGTTCCACCAGCAGCATGATAAATGATGTCTGCGCCACTAGAGTAGATTGAAGCTGCTAGTTGCTTTCCTTTAGGAGCATCTGCAAAGTGACCAGCATACTCGATTGATATTTCGATATCAGGGTTAACTGTTTTAGCACCAGCTACAAAACCAGCTTCGAAACGGTCAATTACTTCAGACTCAACTCCACCGATAAAACCGATGTGGTCTGTCTTAGTAGTCATAGCTGCAGCAACACCTGCTAAGAAAGCTGCTTCGTTGTCTTTAAAGGTAATAGAAGCTACGTTGTCTTTTTCAACAACAGAGTCTACGATAACAAAATGTCCATCTGGGTTTTGTTCAGCTGCTTCATCAATAGCCGGTTGTAACTTATAACCAATACCAAAAATAAGGTTTGATCCACCTTGGATAGCTGCATTGATGTTTGTTACATAATCTGAATCTGACTTAGATTCAAGATAGAAGTAGCCACCAGGGCCTTCTTCTAATTCATTTTCTTCACCGTAAGCTTGTAAACCTTCCCAAGCAGATTGGTTGAATGATTTATCGTCCACTCCACCAACGTCAGTAATGATTACTGGTGAAATTTGTTCTTGAGCAACAACAGTTGCTAAAGGTAATGTAGCTGCACCTAGTGTTAAGGCAGCTGCCGATAGTGTTAATAATTTTTTCATAGAATACCTCCATTTGTTTTAACTATAATATACCTTTATAAGGTCGATAAAGCAAGCGTTTGCTTTCTAAGTTAATCACTCATGATCACATATAAAAGCCTCCAATTCAGGAATAACCCAAACTAGAGGCTAAAAATACTTTTGGAAGACACATTAGTTTTTCAATTGGTATTGAACCGCAATTTCTGCACCTAATTTTGCATTATTATAAACCAATTGGATATTAGTTTCTAATGAGCGTCCTTCAGTCAATTCAACAATTTTTGCTAATAAGAAGGGGGTGGATTCCTTACCATGAACGCCAGCTTCTTTTTCTTCAATTAAAGCTTGATCAATGATAGCATTGATTTCATCGTTAGGGATTTCGTATTCTTTAGGGATTGGGTTTGCAATCAATAAACCAGCTTGTAAATCTAGTTGATCAGCGGCTACCATTCGCTGGGCAATTTCTTCTGCAGAATCTGCCCTACTAGTCAAGCGGTAAGGTGAGGTTGAAGAATAAAAGGCTGGCAGGTAATCGGTTTGATAACCAGTAACCGGAACCCCTTTAGTTTCTAAGTATTCCAAGGTTCTTGGTAAGTCTAAAATAGCTTTAGCTCCCGCACATACCACGGTAACAGGAGTTTGGGCTAACTCTTCAAGGTCAGCAGATACATCCATGTGTTCAGTATATCCACGATGAACCCCACCAATTCCACCGGTTACAAACACTTTAATCCCGGCTAGATGAGCGCCAATCATGGTTGTAGCCACGGTAGTGGCTCCTAATTGCTTATTGGCAATTACTTCGGCTAAGTCTCGTCTGGATACTTTGACCACTTCTTTTGCTGTAGCTAAGATTTCCAAGTCTTCTTCTTCTAAGCCAATTTTAAACTGCCCGTTCATGATGGCTATGGTTGCTGGAACAGCTCCGTGGTCACGAATAATTTGTTCCGTTTCTTGTGCCATTTTAACATTTTGTGGATAAGGCATTCCGTGTGAAACGATAGTTGATTCTAAGGCTACAATCGGTTTTTGTTGAATGATTGCTGCTTGAACCTCTTTAGAGATGGATAATAGGGGATGATTCATAGCGTTAGCTGTTTCTTTATTATATGGTTGATTCATAGTTATATTCCTCTTTCTTTAAAATATTTGACAATTTCCAATCAATTGACGTTCTTCTTCAAACAGTTTCGCATTAAGATTTTTTCTAACTGTGGAAGGGGATTGTACAGTGTAATAAGAGTTAGTAATACCATAATGAATGGCTTCACTTGGAGCATATTCTTTTTTGAGCCCGTATATTAATCCCGCTACAAAAGAATCGCCAGCCCCTGTCACATCAACTAATCGAGGGTTATTAGGAGGTTGAAAATATAGAAACTCTTTCTTTTGATTCGAGTATAGCAATGGTTTAGTACCACGAGTGATAATGACATTTTCCACTCCTCGATCAATCCATAGCTCAGCGAGATATATAAAATCATCTTCCGTCTTAACTTTGTGATTAAAGTATTCTTCAGATTCATCCTGATTGACAATTAGCCATGTAATTCCTTTTAAATTCTCTGGCAGATGGTTCATTTTCGGTCCGGAAACTGGAATAACCACCAGAGGTATTTGCTGTTTTTTCGCTATATTCATCACTTGTTCAACGGCAGATTGAGTGAGATTAAGATCCATAGCAATGAATTGACAATTTTCAATTTGTAAATGGAAACTAGTAATCCATTCAGCATTCATTTGATCACAGATTTCCATATCAGCAAAGGCTACTTCCATTTGACCTGTTTCATCGAGAATGGCTGTGTAGGAGGACGTATTGTGATTTTCTAAGGATTTCACATGGTCTAAATTCACAAAGGGCTGAGTAATAGCCTTAATTTCTTCAAAATCAGCATCGATACCTGCTAAAGATAGTAAACTCACTGAGAGTTCCATCCTTCCGAGGTTTTCTGCTACATTTCGTGCAACTCCTCCAACAGTCACTGTTGAGTTAACAGGATTAGAGGTGGATTTGAGTAAAGGTGTTTTTAACTGAAAGATACGGTCAATATTCATAGCTCCGATACAAAAAATATCAGCTGGTTCATTGACAATATAGGCTCTACCTTGCAGGTAGCGCTTTTGCGTAAGTGATGACACAATATTAGCTAGAGTAGATCGATTAATACTCAAAATTTCAGCAAGTTTAGTTTGAGTAAGAAAAGGGTCTTGCTTAATTAAATCCAAAACACGCTTTTCATTTGAGTTGAGTCTGATGATAATACCTCCCACTGACAACAATTGTCCTTATTTAAGATTCTTGTCTTAATTATACCTTTAAATTAATAGAATACAAGTCTTATTTAAACGAAACTTGAGAAGTATATTGACAAGAACTATAATACAATCACTCAATTAAGCGATTAAAGAGAGGGGCTTTATTTTGTTAAACGACCGATATATAATGGCAATCGATCAAGGAACGACATCTACTAGAGCAGTCATAGTGAACCATCAAGGTGAATTTATAGCCAGTGCTCAAAAAGAATTTCAACAATTTTTTCCTCAATCTGGTTGGGTAGAACAAGATGCTAATGAGATTTGGCAATCCGTTCAGTCCGTCATTTCTCAAGCTTTGATTAATGGTAATATTCAACCTAAGCAGATAGTAGCAATTGGAGTCACTAATCAAAGAGAGACGACAGTCATTTGGGACCGTGAAAGCGGAGAGCCTATCTATCACGCGATTGTCTGGCAATCGCGGCAATCAAGCGAAATATGCCAAGCGCTTAAAAAGAGTGGCTATGAAGATATTATTAAGAAAAAGACAGGCTTACCGCTTGACCCTTATTTTTCAGCGAGTAAAATTCGTTGGATTTTAGACCATCTTCCAACTTCTCAAATAAGAGCAGAAGCTGGCGACTTAGCCTTTGGCACAATAGATTCTTGGTTGATGTGGAAATTGTCAGGTGGCAGACACCATATTACGGACTATTCTAATGCTTCGCGTACCCTTTTATTTAATATTGAAACTCTGGAATGGGATCGAGAGCTTTTAGACATATTCAATATACCTGCTCAACTATTACCCCAAGTGGTATCAAATTCTGAAATATACGGAAAAACAGCCACCTATCATTTTTACGGTCACGAAATACCATTAGCTGGTATGGCTGGAGATCAACAAGCAGCATTGATTGGTCAACTCGCCTTTGATAAAGGGCAAGTTAAATCAACTTATGGAACAGGTGCCTTTATATTGATGAACATTGGGAATGAGCTAAAGCTGTCTAAGCATGCGCTATCTACTTCTATCGCTTATAAATTTCCTAACCAATCTCCAGTATACTGTATTGAGGGCTCTATATTCGTAGCGGGTTCAGCTATTCAATGGTTACGAGATGGATTAAGGATGATTGAAGAATCTTCTGAATCTGAGGAACTCGCCCAACATTCAAAAAACGAAGATGAAGTATATGTGGTGCCAGCTTTCACGGGATTAGGAGCTCCTTATTGGGATTCTCAGGCTAGAGGAGCTGTGTTTGGCTTAACTCGTGGCACTGATAAAGCTGACTTCGTTAAAGCGACCTTGCAATCTTTAGCTTATCAAGTGCGCGACATCATTGATGTAATAAAGGATGAAATGGGGGTCGTCATTCCAGAATTAAAAGTCGATGGAGGCGCTTGTAAAAATAATTACTTGATGCAGTTTCAAGCAGATATTTTAAATACGGCAGTAACACGCTTATCCAATCTTGAGTCCACGGCATTGGGGGCTGCTTTTCTAGCAGGCTTAGCAGTAGACTATTGGCAGTCTATTGAAGAAATCCAAAGCTTAGTTAAACCCGCTATAACTTTTAAACCGAAAATGTCAATAAATCGCAGTGAAGATTTATATGAAGGTTGGAGAAGGGCTGTTCAGTCGACGCGACATTTTAGTAACAAGCGGAACTAGTTTAATTTAGCTTTAGAATAAGAAAATAATGAGAAATCAATAAGGATTTAATCATAATTGCGATTGTATTTGCTTTAAACCTGGAAGCGTTTTATAATATAGTAAAAGTATTAAGGGGGAACTATAAGTGGTACAAAGCTTACATGAATTTTTATCAGCAGCAATTGCAGAAAAGAAAGAAAAGAATCTCTATAATGAAATCGAAGCCTTATCTTCTGCAAACGGCCCAATCATTGAAATTAACGGACAAGAGCTCATTAATTTATCATCAAACAACTATCTTGGTTTAGCAACTTCCGAACGTTTAAAAGAGGTAGCTAAAAAAACTATTGATAAGTATGGAGTGGGAGCAGGTGCGGTTCGTACTATTAATGGTACGATGGATGTCCACAATATTCTAGAAAAGAAAATTGCAGAATTTAAGAAAACAGAAGCTGCAATAGCTTTTCAATCAGGCTTCAATTGTAATATGGCTGCTATTTCTGCCATCATGAACAAAGAAGACGCTATTCTTTCAGATGCATTAAACCACGCTTCAATCATTGACGGCTGCCGTTTATCACGTGCTAAAATCATTCCAGTGAAACATCAAGACATGGATGATTTACGTGCAAAAGCTAAAGAGGCAACAGAATCAGGCTTATACAAAAAAGTAATGTACATTACAGACGGTGTTTTCTCAATGGATGGCGACGTAGCTAATATTCCAGAAATTGTTGAAATTGCAGAAGAATTCAACTTAATTACTTATGTTGATGATGCGCACGGCTCAGGAGTAATGGGTAAAGGTGCGGGTACAGTTAAGCATTTCGGTCTATCGGATAAGATTGACTTACAAATTGGAACCCTTTCAAAAGCTCTTGGTGTAGTAGGTGGATATGTTGCGGGTTCACAAGAATTAATCGACTGGTTAAAAGTAGCTGGACGTCCATTCCTATTCTCAACTTCATTAACACCGGGGGATGCTGCAGCTGCTACTGAATCGATTAATATCTTAATGGAATCATCAGAATTACACGATCGCCTATGGGAGAATGGTAACTATCTTAAAGCTGAATTAAAAGCATTAGGCTTTGATATTGGCAACTCGGAAACACCAATTACACCAGTTATTTTAGGTGAAGAAAAATTAGCTCAAGCCTTCTCTAAACGGTTAAGAGAAGAAGGAGTCTATGCTAAATCAATTGTCTTTCCTACAGTACCACTCGGAACTGGTCGTGTGAGAAATATGCCAACAGCTGCACATACTAAAGAGATGTTAGACCAAGCAATTACCATCTACGAAAAAGTTGGTAAAGAATTAGGCGTAATCTAGGAGGGAATCATGAAAAAAATCTTAATTACTGGTGCATTAGGCCAAATCGGTTCGGAATTAGTTGTTAAGTTAAATGATATGTATGGTGAAGAAAATGTCGTACCTACAGATATCCGTGTAGTAGAGGGAAATGAAGTCTGTAATCATCCTAACTTCGCTATTTTAGATGTAATGGATATGGACGCATTTATGGCTATTGCTAAAAATCACGAAGTAGACACATTAATTCATATGGCTGCTTTATTATCAGCTGTTGCAGAAGAAAAGCATTTATTAGCATGGGATATTAACATGCAAGGTTTAGTAAATGGATTAGAAGTTGCTCGTTCATTAGAGCTTCAATTTTTTACACCTTCATCTATTGGTGCGTTTGGTCCAGACACACCAAAAGTTGGTACTCCTCAAGATACTATTCAGCGCCCAACAACAATGTATGGAATTACTAAGGTAGCAGGTGAGTTACTGTGTGATTATTACTATACTCGCTTTGGTGTGGATACTCGTGGCGTACGTTTCCCTGGTTTAATATCTTACGTAACACCTCCAGGAGGTGGAACAACTGACTACGCAGTGCAAATCTATTATGATGCGATTAAGTATGGTAAATATGTCTGCAATATTCCTCAAGGTGTAAAAATGGACATGATGTACATGCCAGATGCTATTCAAGCAATCATTGATTTAATGGAAGCTGATGCTGATAAATTGGTTCATCGCAATGCTTTCAATATTTCAGGTATGTCATTCGAGCCTGAAGAAATTGCGGCATCAATCCGTAAAGTCATGCCAGACTTCGAAATGACTTACGATGTGAATCCAACTTTAGAGCGCATTGCGAAATCTTGGCCAGATGAAATGGATATTTCAGCTGCTAAAGAAGAATGGAACTTTAAAGCAGAATATGATTTAGATAAGATGACAGTGGATATGCTTGAGAAATTAAAAGCTAAACAATAATTTTTGACTTAATAGCGTTGGCTTGTTTGCCAACGCTATTTTTCATTCATAAATAATAATTATGAATAAATTGTGAACAAAATTAGAAGAGTGTTCGTTTGTGGATTAAAAAGTAAACTCCGACAAACACTGATATAAAAGCATCTACAATAGGGATGGGAATAATATTCTTAAAAAAATCATCATTATTTCTAAGCAAATTACTAGCATAAATAGAATATAGGATGTATGATGAAGACATACTAGAAGAACAAAGGAGCGATTTTATAATGAAAAAATCTTTTAAAAAATTAGTTTTAATTTCAATGAGCGCTATCACCTTAGGAGCTATAGCTCCAACTGTATCTATCTTTGCTCAAGAAGATAGTGAAACAACTGTGGACTCAATGATTGAAGATTCTATGGAAGAAACAACAGTTGAAGAAGATGAAGAAGTAAGTCCAATGCAGAAAGCTTTGGAAGAAATCGTTAAAAAGTATCAAGAAGATTATCCAGAAGTTGGAATTAATCGTATTATCATCCAACCTTTAGAAGAAGATGAAGAAGATGATCTATCTGTCAAAGTCGAGTCAGAAATGGGAATGGCTGATGACGAATCTGAAGAAGAAATGACCCAAGATGAAATGTCAGATGAAGAAATGACTGAAGACGAAATGGATGAGGTAGATCCATTTGAAATTACGATTGAAGGTACAGATGAAGAAGCAATGGAAGATGTAACTGTTTCTTATGATGCTCGTACGAAAGAAGAAATCCCTGAAGACGAAAACGAAGTTGAAGATAGGATGTCTGAAGCTGAAGATACTATGGATGACATGATGTCAGATGCAGAAGATGCAATGGATGATATGATGTCAGATGCAGAAGATGCAATGGATGATATGATGTCAGACAATGAAGAAAGCGAATCTGATACTGAAGAGGAAATGTCTGATGAGCCTTTAGCTACTATTGATTTTGAAGATCTTGCTGGTTTTGACGAAATTAAAGAAGCCGCTGAAGAAGAAGCTGGCATGGGTGAAGCATTAGAATTTGTTTATTCAGTTAATGAAGAAACAGATGTCACTGAAGTGGCCGTATTTGTTTATGAAAACACTGAAGAACCAACCGAAGGAAAAATGATGACCATTACTTTAGATGCTACAACTTTAGAAGTTCTAAAAGTTGAAGGCAGTGAAGTTGAAGAAGCGGTAGATAGTGAAGGGAATGCAGTAACTAGTCCCCAAGAGTCAAACAATGGTGGTCAAGATGCTCCTTCTAACGAAGAAACAACTACAGAGGAATCTGAAGGACATGAAGAAACAACTACAGAGGAATCTGAAGGACATGAAGAAACAACTACAGAAGAATCTGATGAAAATGAAGATTCAGATACAACAGAAGAAAATGAAGAAACAACTTCTGAACAATAATTTTATATGAATAGACGTAAAAAAAGTCCGAGCAATTTGCTCGGATTTTTTTTAAAGATTGGATAGTAAATTACAAAGGTCCTTTTCAAATTGGATTGCTTTAAGATAGGGATGATCATTCCTACCAGGTTTGTTATGGACATTAAAGCAAATAGCTTGCCAACCACTATTTAAAGATCCTTCGATGTCATTGGTCTAATCAACTCCACTATAAATAATTTCATCTTTTGCGCAAGCAAGTGAGTTAGTAATTTTATTGATAATTTCAACATCAGCTTTCGAATAAGCCAAGTTTTCCGATATGAAATTTTGATCCTCATCAAAGTATTGCCTTGAGCCGAGCACTTCAATTTTACTCCTTTGACCAGCATTGGCTCCTTTAGTCAGTATAAAGAGTTCTACAGAACTTTCTTTAAGGTGGAGCAAGCATTCATGAAAATTTGGACGAAGCGTTAGATATTTTTTGCAATCCTTGTATAGATCAAGAAAACTATGAGCTGGATCTAAGTGAATTTCATGCTCGAAAGTGCTAAAAGCATCAATAGTCCGCTGCAATTGATAATGAAGTTTACTACAGTTATCGGCAATAAAGGATTGGTAAAGATTTTTCGAATAATGCTGGTAGACAGGATTAAAAGAATCAAAGGGGATGTTATAAGGGTTGTCTGATTGAAAGGCTTCATATACCTGCTGATAAATGGCACTTCGATCATAGAGTGTATCATCTAAGTCAAAACCTATTGCTTTAATCAATTTTAAACTCCTATATAAACTTATCTATCTCATCACAGCATAGTTATTAGCAAAATTATTCTATAATTTTCAAAAACAAGTATAATATGTAGTAAGAGGAGTGATGGTATGAGTAAATACTATAAAGCAAAGCAAATTATATTAGATAGTTCAGTAGTTGAGGAAGCCTTTCTTGAAGTAACAGATGAGGGTAAGTTTGGCGAAATTGTGAGTGATTTGCCAGCAAATGTTGAGCGAATAAAAGATTATGAGAATCTGATAATTGCTCCTGGTTTAGTGGATACACATATCCACGGCTATCAAGGTTACGATATTATGGATAATGATCCTGAAGGTCTGCGCCATATTTCTGACCAATTATTGACTTGCGGAGTGACCTCCTTTTTGCCAACAACTTTAACCGATTCGATTGAGCGTTTAAATGCAGTATGTTCGATGATCAAAACAAATTATCAAACCTGTCAGGGAGCTAAAGTCCGAGGAATCTTTTTAGAAGGACCTTTCTTTACAGAAAAATATAAAGGGGCACAAAATCCCAAATACATGAGTGATCCCTCGATTGATGCATTAAGTGAATGGATAAAATTGTCAGGGGGTTTAGTCAATAAAATTGCAATTGCACCAGAACGTCAAGGAGTCATTCCATTTATTGAATATGCCAAAGCCCAAGGAGTCCATACTGCACTTGCCCATTCAGATGCTAGTTATGATCAAGCAAAAGCTGCAGTAGAGGCAGGTGCTGATATTTTTATTCATTTATACAATGGTATGTCAGGTTTGCACCATCGCAATCCTGGTATGGTTGGCGCGGCACTTAGCTTGAAAGATGTTTTTGCTGAAATCATAGCCGACGGCCACCATGTTCACCCAGCTGCTATTGAAATTGCACTTAAAGCTAGAGGACTAGAAGAGACAGTTTTAATTACTGATTGTATGCGAGCCGGTGGCATGGGAGAAGGCATCTCCCGTTTAGGTGAGTTTGATGTAATGGTAAGCGAAGGAACAGCGCGATTAGTTGAAGGAGGAAGCCTCGCGGGCTCTATTCTAGAACTGATACAAGGCGTTCAAAACATGATTAAATGGGAACTAGCAACAGTCGACCAAGCAATTCGGATGGCGAGTCTAAATCCAGCGCGTTCTGTCGGAATTCAAGCTGAATGTGGCTCAATAAGAAAAGATATAGCAGCTGATTTTATTGTTCTTAATCAAAAAGCTGACTTACAAGCAACCTACTTAGATGGCCAATTAAGATATCGAGTATAGAATAATCCCCAAGAAACCCCTCTTGGGGATTTTATTTTACTTTATTTTTTATCATTTTCTGGCATGAAGGTTAATTGATAGCGATCATTGAAAAAAGTACGAATAGCTAAATGAGCGGAAGTTGCTGAGACCAGTGAAGTGGTACCTAATAAAGTAAAGGAGATCATCATTTGATACATAATTGCCTTGGTTGGATCGACACCGGCAAAAATTAAACCCGACATCATACCCGGTAAGGTGACAACTCCTGTAGTTTTCACGCTATCGATGGTTGGCTGAATACCAGATTTAACGGCC
The DNA here is from genome assembly GCF_050409485.1 of Facklamia sp. P12945. Classification (NCBI taxonomy): domain Bacteria; kingdom Bacillati; phylum Bacillota; class Bacilli; order Lactobacillales; family Aerococcaceae; genus Facklamia; species Facklamia sp. P12945. The sequence goes on along the minus strand of NZ_JBNUPJ010000009.1, from coordinate 54,838 downwards.
AGTTTTTTAATATGCGTGCTAGCTTGCTGTGGACTTGCTCCTAAGGCTAGCATTTCTAGAAATGCCTGTCTATGATCTTCAAAAAGCTGTTTCAAATTTCTATAGGTTAAACCGAGAGCCGTCATGGCCGTCCCAGAAATCATCCCTGTGATTGGAACCACTTGGGAAGGGGTAAATTTTAGAGAACCAGATAAGACTAATATTGCTAAACTAGTGAGTGATCCAATTCCGATTGCTGATAAAGAAATGGCGAAGGCTTTATTTATTCCTTTACCGTGCTTAGAAGCATTCCAAGCGGCATTGAAAATAATAACCGCAACCATGGCTACAGTAAGCAAAGCGTTATCGATAGAGAAGACTTGTTCTAAGACATAGCCTACAATTAATAATTGTAAAATAACTCTTACTATGGCAATCAATAAATCTTTCCAAAGGTCCAGTTGTTCTTTATATGAAATATAAAAGGTTATTAAAACAAGGGAAAAAGAAAGGGCTAAAGTAAGCGGACTAACTTGAAGATTCTGAGTCATTATTCTTCCTCGCTTTCATCGATATTTTTCGATATATAAACTTCGCGATTAGCAAGCTGGTGGTCCTTGTCTAAATGACTAATTAAAAGAGTAGTAATTCCTTCTTTATCAATATAGTTGAGTAGCCAACGCCATAGTATTTCTCTGGTTCTTTGATCAAGAGCAGAGGTAATTTCATCTAATAATAAAATTTCCGGCGGAAAAATTAAATTTCGAATAAGAGCAACCCGTTGTTTTTCTCCTCCAGATAAACTATTAATTTCTTTGCTTAAATAATCGCTTGAAAGTTCTACTTCTTGCAATAATTGAACAATACGATCTTTATCAGCGGGTAAATCGCGAATTTCATAAGGGAAGGACAAATTATCCCATACATCTCGACCAAACAATTGAGCTGTTTGGAAGCAGTAGGAAATTTTTTGTCTCAGTTCAATGGGTGGATACTGGTCAATTTCTTTCTCTTCAAAAAAAATAGACCCTGATCGGCTTAGGTTAGGGGCATTTAAGTAAACAATTTCTTTTAAGAGGGTTGATTTTCCTGATCCAGAAGGGCCATTGATAGAAACAAAATCCCCTTTTTCAATCTTAAAAGACAAGTCAGAAATAATTGTTTTCTTTGAACTTTGAATAGTAAGATCTTTGACTGTAAGAATATTTGACATAATATACTCCTTTTTAGAATCATTATCATTTATTTTAACATGAGGGTGACTCTTATTAAAGCTAACTAGAAAAAAGTTGAAGCCTTTGGCTTTAATTGCCTTAGGCTTCAACTTTAGGAGTCTGTTGATTAGAAAGAGCTAAATCAATTAACTCATCAGTCAACCAATCGTTTTTAACTAATAAGGGACCGTGAAAATAACTGCCAAAAGTATTGCGGTAATGGGTCCCTTCAGTTTGGTCTTTACCATTATTCCCATATCCTTGAATGACTTTTCCGAAAGCTTTTTGATTTTTTCCTAAATGAGTCACACCATTGTGGTTCTCGAACCCGATGAGTTCGCGCTTAAAATAGTCAGAATAGATTTTGGTATCACCGGTAAAGCGGTGGTTGATTTGTCTTTCAGTAAAATGGTCAAGAATACCAAGTCCCGGTATTTTTTCTCCTTTAGCATTAACATAATAATGACCTAAGAGTTGATAACCACCACAAATTGCTAGAACGACACCATCTTTTTCAATGAATTCTTGCAAACCAGGTCGGATGGATTGGATCTGTTTAGCAATTACCTTTTGCTCGTAATCTTGTCCACCACCAAAAAAGACTAAATCATAGGCAGTAGGATCAAAAAGGTCATCAATTGTTACCACTTCAGTTAATACATCCATCCCTCTTTTTTGGGCATGGTATTGAAGCATCAGTAAATTTCCATTATCACCATATGTATTAAGTAAATTACCATATAAGTGACAAATTCTAAAAGTTTTCATTCACTTCTTCCTCTCAATGATTTAGATAGCCCTGCTTTTTTAGTTCTTCTCTTAATTGAAGCATGGCAGTATAAGTTGCTAAAACATGAATGTTTTCTGTGTTGGCTTGCTCAATCAGCTGGAAAATTTCTTCTATTGAGTGAGCTTTTTTAATTTGATTTTCATCAATTCCCGCAACAACAATTCGCTTGGTCAAATCATCTACTTTATCACCAGCGGTGATGACTTCAGCGACTGGCATGGTCTTTAATCGTTCATAATTACCGTCCCAAATCCATGAAACATCTGTCCCATCAGCATATTGATTATTTAGAATATTGACTAAAGTGAAGGGTTGATGATCAAAAGTAATCAGTTCTAGTACTTGATCTAAACCAACCGGATTTTTCACCAAATTAAGTAGAACCTTTTTGTCTTTTATTTGAATACTTTCTTGTCGACCAAATACTTTCTTAGCTTTTTCAAAAGCTTGTCGAATCTCACTATCATCTAACCCTAGCTCTCTAGTCAATGAATAAGCGGCTAAAGCATTATAAATATTATACTTACCAGCAACTGGTAAAGTGAAGGACTGGCCATTAATCGAAAATTGGGAGTGGGTAAGCGCCAGCTCATTAATTTGATCGACGGTATAAGTTAATTTGGGACGTTTAAAACCACAATGTTCGCAATAATATTTACCTAAATTAGCATAAGTAATCATTTTATAGGTTAGGATATGATCGCATATTGGGCAAAGTAAACCATCGGTATTATGATGCGGAACAATCCGTTCATCCTTTTGATGATCAAAACCAAAGAAAATTTTCTCATTTTCTATTTCTAATGAATTAAACATTGGTAGATCGCCGTTGGCAATAATTTTGGCTGTAGGCACACTTTTAGCAGCATTTTTTAATAAATCAAAAATAGTATGAAGCTCACCAAAACGATCCAACTGGTCGCGGAAAATATTTGTAAAAACAAAATACTCCGGTTGGATGGCTTTAACCACATGGCTTAAAGAGCCTTCATCGACTTCTAAAATGGCTATTCCTTTTTGGCCATCTTTTAAGCGAGGGGCTTGTAAAAACGTAGTTACTATTCCTTGATGCATATTTGATCCAGAGGGATTGGTAATGACTAAGGGCTCTACTTCTTTTAAAATTTCAACAATTAAAGAGGTTGTTAGCGTTTTTCCGTTTGTGCCAGTAACAACCACAACTTGATAATTGTTGGCTAATTCTTTTAAGAGATCGGGTTCTATAGTAAGGGCAATTTTTCCAGGTAAGGAGGACCCTCCTTGAGTGAATTTAGTTAATAAATAACGGCTTGTCTTTCCAATAATACGAGCGATTTGGCTACGTAATGGCATACTACCACCTCAACTTTTCATAATATACAAGTAATATTATTCTATCAGTCCTCAAGTAAATTTGGAAGAAAGAATCTCTTTTGACAAGTGATAGGATGTGATAGAATAGAATAGTGTGTGAAGGATTGACTTTCTAAATAAAAATAACCTATTATGAATAGGTTGAATTAAACTACAGACAAGAGGAGCATGGTAATGGCTAAGTTTTATTTTAAATATGGAGCAATGAATTCAGGTAAATCAATAGAAATTATTAAAGTTGCTCATAACTATGAAGAACAAAACAAAGCTGTGCAAATCTATACTTCAGCAATAGATAACCGTGACGGGGTAGGGATTGTTTCTTCACGAACAGGTTTCAATCGACAAGCTATTCCGATTTCTGATGAGGATAACTTTTATGAAAAGATTAAGGCTTCTCACCAAAAAGACCGCCTTTTTTGTGTCTTGGTTGATGAGGCACAATTCTTAAAGAAACACCATATCATTGAATTAGCTAAGGTTGTCGATGAGTTAAATATTCCGGTCATGGCCTTTGGTTTGAAAAATGATTTTACCAATGAACTATTTGAAGGGTCAAAATATTTGCTCCTTTATGCTGATAAAATCGAAGAAATTAAAACAATTTGTTGGTTCTGTCATAAAAAAGCCACTATGAATTTAAGGTTTCTTGATGGTCAACCAGTTTATGAAGGAGACCAAATTCAAATAGGGGGCAATGAAGCTTATTTGCCTGTTTGTCGTAAATGTTATAAAAACCCTGGAAAAATTTAAAAAAAGACTTTAATAAGTAGATTGAGGAGAATGTCATGTTTGAACAATTAGATCAATTAATCTTCCGTTTTGAGGAAGTAATCGAAATGATGAGTGATCCAGAAATTATATCTGATTCGGATCGATTAAGAAAGTTATCGATTGAGGAATCCGATTTAAGACCCAAGGTAGCTAAAATTCGTCGTTATAAACAAGTCAATGAAGAACTATCAGATACAGAAGAAATGTTAGCGGGCGATTTAGACCCTGATATGGCAGAATTAGCCAAGTTAGAACTTTCTGATTTGAAGGAAGAAAAAGATCAATTAGAAGAAGAAATTAAATTGATGATGTTGCCAGAAGATCCTAATGATGGCAAAAACATTATCATGGAAATTCGAGGAGCAGCCGGTGGGGATGAAGCACAACTATTTGCAGGGGATCTTTTAACCATGTACTCCAAGTTTGCTGAAGCCCAGGGCTGGAAAGTCGAACTAATGTCAGCCAATATTACAGGCATTGGAGGATACAAAGAAGTAACCTTAATGATTACAGGCGAAAAAGTCTACTCCAAACTAAAATTCGAAAACGGTGCACATAGAGTGCAACGTGTACCAGAAACCGAATCGCAAGGTCGGGTTCATACATCCACTGCTACAGTAGTGGTAATGCCTGAACAAGAGGAAATCGATTTTGATTTAGATGAAAATGATATCCGTGTGGATATTTATCATGCTTCTGGTGCTGGTGGACAGCACGTTAACAAGACAGCTTCAGCTGTTCGAATGACCCATATCCCAACAGGAGTTGTGGTAGCTATGCAAGATGAGCGATCACAATTAAAAAATAGAGAAAAAGCCATGAAAGTATTAAGAACACGTGTTTACGATATTCTGCAGTCTGAAAAGCAAGAAGCTTTTGATTCTGAAAGAAAGTTGGCAGTAGGTACTGGAGACCGATCTGAACGAATTCGCACATATAATTATCCACAAAACCGTGTGACCGACCATCGGATTGGCTTAACCATTCAGCAACTCGATTCTATTATGCAAGGCAATATCGATGAAATCATTGATGCCCTTGTTGTATATGACCAAACGCAAAAGTTGGAGGAGCTCAATGGTCAAGGAGCATAAAGAACTAACTTTAAATGAAGCCCTCCAAAAGGCTTCATTTTTTTTGAATCAACACGGCCACGATGCAAATTTGGCGCGCTATTATTGGATGCAGTTGTTTGATTGGGATTTAAGTCAGACCGTCAAGTTTTTAAATCAACCGATTTCACAAGGTCTAGCCAGCCAATTTGATTCTGCTCTCCACCGGATAGTAAATGATGAACCGATACAGTATATTAGCGGCTACACTTATTTTATGGACCACAAATATCAGGTAAGTCCGGCTTGCTTGATCCCACGAGAAGAAACGGCTGGTTTAGTTGAAAAAGCGCTGGCTTATATGCGTCAGCTGCCTCCAGGCAAAGTAATCGATTTAGGAACCGGTTCAGGCATAATTGCTATTGAATTAAAGAAAGCTTTACCAACTTGGGAAGTATATGCTAGTGATTTCTCACAAGCAACCCTTCAACTAGCTAAGAAAAATGCTAATGACCATCAAGTGAATATTCAATTTGTCCATTCAGACTTGATGCAAGCCTTTAAGCCAGATTTTCAATTTGATGTATTCGTTTCTAATCCACCATATATTGCTCAAAGTGAGTTGGATTTAATGGATGCTTCTGTAAAAAAATATGAACCACAATCCGCCTTGTTTGCGGAAGATGAAGGTTTAGCCATTTATAAAGCTTTAGCTAAGCAATTACCTTCACACTTAAAACCAAGAGCCGGTGTTTTTTTGGAAATAGGTTTTGCCCAAGGACTGGCTGTTAAGACGATATTACAAGACGCTTTTCCAGCGGCTTTTATTCAAATTGGACGTGATTTTGCGGGTAAAGATCGATATGTATCTTTGATGCGAGAGGAGGATTTAAATGAAGACTCTAATTTTTGATAAGCAAAGCTTGCCTCAAGCAGCAGAACTACTAAAAAAGGGGGAATTAATCGCTTTTCCAACCGAAACGGTTTATGGATTAGGGGCTATTGCCACAAATCCAGCAGCTGTGGCAAAAGTCTTTAAAGCAAAGGGCCGTCCTAATGACAACCCCTTAATCGTGCATGTTGCCAATCAAGATCAAGTTGAAGAACTAGTGAATGAAATCTCCCCCATCGCTCAATCATTGATGGATAGTTTCTGGCCGGGACCTTTAACGATTATTTTTCCACTTAAAAAAGGCAAAGTAGCTGATAACGTGACTGGCGGTAAGCAAAGCGTAGCTATTCGGATGCCTAATCAGTCTCTCACCTTAGAATTAATTGACTTAGTGGGAACCCCACTAGTAGGTCCGTCAGCAAATCTATCTGGCAAACCAAGTCCGACGAGCTTGGCGCATGTACTACATGATTTTAGAGGTGTAATTGCTGGAATTCTAAATAATGGCCAAGCTTTAACGGAGGTGGGTATTGAGTCGACAGTTGTCTATCCCCATGAGGATAGAGTGGATGTTTTACGACCAGGCCATATCACGCCTAGTCAGATTCAAGCTAAAACAGCCTGTCCTGTTCAGATTGTTTCTGAAAAAATGCAATTGGCTAATTTAAATGTAGCTTCCCCAGGAGTCAAATATCGTCATTATAGTCCCAAACAACCGGTTTACCTGATAGCATTTCCGAGAAAAATAGAAGAATGGGTTGAATTAGTCAATAAAGAATCGATGAAGATAGGCATTTTGGCTGATAATGCTATTATTGATGGTTTGAAAGAACGGCCCCAGGTTGTCGATAGTTATTCATTGGGTCAACCGAATGACTGGCAGAGCGCTTCACAACATTTATTTTCTGGACTTAGGGCTCTAGAAAAAGGTCCGGCAGAGAAAATTTATGTTCAAGGATTAGAAAATGATGAGAAAACACTTGCTTTCATGAATAGGGTTACGAAAGCGTCGTCATTTATGTTATAATTAAACTACAACTAAATGTTGTAACTATTTTTTTGGAGGGTGTATATATGTCAAATATTAATGCAGAAGTTTTTGAGGTAATTGAAAAAGAACGCCAACGTCAAACGCATGGTATCGAATTAATTGCTTCAGAAAACTTTGTATCTGAAGATGTTATGAAGGTTCAAGGGTCAATCCTAACCAATAAATATGCTGAAGGATATCCAGGACGTCGTTATTATGGTGGGTGTGAATACGTAGACATCCTAGAACAATTAGCAATTGATCGTGCCAAAGAATTATTTGGCGCAACTTATGTTAACGTTCAACCTCACTCAGGTTCTTCAGCTAACTTAGCTGTTTACCGTGCCTTCTTAGAACCAGGAGATAAAGTATTAGGTATGGACTTATCTCAAGGTGGGCACTTGACTCACGGTTCACCAGTTAACTTCTCTGGTCAATCATATCATATGTTAGCTTATGGTCTTGATGAAAATGAACAGCTAGACTATGACACTTTAGAAAAAATTGCGCGTGAAGAGAAGCCAAAAATGATTATTGCGGGTGCTTCTGCCTACTCACGTACAATCGACTTTGAAAGATTTGCAAAGATTGCTAAAGAAGTTGGCGCTATTTTAATGGTTGATATGGCGCATATCGCTGGTTTAGTAGCGGCTGGTTTACATCCAAATCCACTTCCTTACGCGGATGTAGTTACAACTACTACTCACAAGACTTTAAGAGGTCCTCGTGGTGGCATGATCTTAACTGCTAAAGAAGAATATGGTAAGAAATTAAACTCTGCTATCTTCCCAGGAATCCAAGGAGGACCTTTAGAGCACGTTATTGCAGCTAAAGCAGTTGCTTTTGGTGAAGCTTTACAACCTGAATTTAAAGAGTATGCACAACAAGTTATTAAGAATGCCGCTGCTATGGCAGAAGTATTTAACGAGAGTGGCTTACGCGTTATCTCAGGTGGTACAGATAACCACTTAATGTTATTAGACTTAACAAGCTTTGATGTTTCTGGTAAGTGGGCACAAAACCGCTTAGAAGAAGTTGCAATCACTGTTAATAAGAACTCTATTCCAAATGACCAACGTTCATTTGTTGAAACATCAGGTATCCGTGTGGGAACACCAGCAATTACTTCAAGAGGTATTAAAGAAGATCAAGCACGTGAAATTGCTGAAATTATTGTTAAGGCTCTTAAAGCCGAAGAGTCTGAACTTGCTGAACTACGTAAGCAAGCAGAAGCAATTGTAGCTGACAAGCCTCTTAACGCTTATCACTAAGATACTTTAGATTAGGAGGAAAAAGAATGGCAAAATTTACGGTAGTTGATCATCCCTTAATTCAACATAAACTAACCATTATTCGCGATAAGAACGCTTCAACTAAAGTGTTTCGTGAAGTAACCAATGAGATTGCTATGTTGATGGCTTATGAAATCACACGCGACCTACCGCTTGAAGAAGTTGAAATTGAAACACCACTAGCTGTTACTAAGCAAAAACAAATTGCTGGTAAGAAAATGGCTATTGTTCCAATTCTTCGTGCAGGATTAGGTATGGTAGACGGAATTTTATCTTTGGTCCCCGCTGCTCGCGTGGGTCACATTGGTTTGTATCGTGAGCATGATACATTAGAGATTGTTGAATATTTTGCTAAGCTTCCTCTTGATATTAAAGATCGCCAAGTATTTGTAGTCGATCCAATGTTAGCTACAGGAGGATCTGCCATTTCGGCTCTTAAACAATTAACTGAGAAATATGGCGTTGATAAGCAGCACATTACATTTGTATGTTTAGTGGCTGCTCCTGAAGGAGTGAAGGCTTTGCAAGAAGCTTTTCCAACTGTTGATATCTTTACAGCTGCCTTGGATGAGCGCTTAAATGAGAATTCCTATATTCTACCAGGACTTGGTGATGCTGGTGACCGTATCTTCGGGACTAAATAATTTTTAAATTACTTGCACAGGTAGATTTTTCTACCTGTGTTTTTTTATGAGGAGCATTTAATGACACTTAAGAAATTTTACCGTCAATCATTACAGGAAAGACGTTTAAATATTTCCCCTTATTTAGAAAATAAGATGGATTTTCCTATATTAGATGAAAAAAGAGCCAATCAGATGATTGAAAACTATCTCTACACTTATGGCCTTCCAATGGGGATATTACCGACTATTCAAGTGAACGAAAAGGACTACATAGTTCCGATGGTAACAGAAGAACCATCGGTAATAGCTGCGGCATCCAATGGCGCCAAACATCTGGGTAATATTAAAGCGCATTTAGACCGTAAAACAATTAAAGGACAAATTGTTTTAACTGATTGGACAGAAGCTGAAGCGAAACAAGCTCTTAACAAGCATAAAGAGGGGTGGTTGAGCTTTGCTAAAAAAGTAGCTTATCGGATGGTAGAAAGAGGAGGGGGACCTTTAGATATTGAGTATTCGGCTTATCGCAGCAATCAGACGCTCTACCATTCCTATTATCTACTATTTGACCCTTGTGAAGCTATGGGAGCCAACTCTTTAAATACTGTTTTGGAAGCATTAGCCTTTGAGATAAAAAAAGATATTGGTGGCAAGGTTTTAATGGCAATTCTTTCAAATTACAATCCACAAAATTTTGTTAAGGTGGAAGCGACTCTTTCTATTGAGCGTATAGATATAAATTTAGATAGAGCCCATCCTATTGCCCAAAAAATTGCTATGGCTAGTGACTATGCCCAATTGGATCCTTACCGTGCCACAACTCATAATAAAGGGATTATGAATGGAGTGGATGCGGTTTTGATTGCTACAGGAAATGATTGGCGTGCGGTAGAAGCGAGTGTTCATGCCTTTGCATGTAAAGAAGGAAAATATCGAGGTTTAAGTCAGTGGTTTTATGATTCTAAGAAGGCTGAATTGAGCGGACATATGGACATTCCTCTTCCAGTCGCTACGGTGGGGGGGACCTTATCCATTCATCCAATGGCAAAGTGGTCTTTAAATTTAATGGGAAATCCTAATGCTTTAGAGTTAGCTCAAGTTGTTGCTTCTGTCGGTTTAGCCCAAAACTTTGCAGCCTTAAAAGCCATCGTATCCGAAGGTATACAAAAGGGTCATATGGGATTGCAGGCTCGTAGCTTAGCGATACAAGTGGGAGCCAAAGCCGATGAAATCGACCTATTAGTTAAATTGTTAAAAGTAAGAGAAAGCTTTAACTCTCAGATTGCAAGGGATTTACTAGACAAAATGAGAAATTCGTAAGATAATGTCTATTATGATTGAAAAAACTGAGGAGGGAATTAATGAAAACAAAAGTTGGAATCGACCGTATTCATTTTTATATACCACCCCAATATGTAGACATGGAGGAATTAGCTCAAGCAAGAGATATTGATCCAGCAAAATTTACAATTGGAATCGGCCAAAGTCAAATGGCTGTCACGGATTACAAACAAGATATTGTTACATTGGCCATTAATGCAGCGTTACCAATTATTTCAAAAGAAGATCGGGACTTAATTGACCAAGTGATTGTAGCTACTGAATCGTCTTTTGATTATTCTAAAGCAGCTTCAATATATTTGCACCAAGCATTAAAGATTAACCGTTTTGCACGCTCCTATGAAATCAAAGAGGCATGTTATGCAGGAACGGCAGCTTTACAAGCGGCTGTTGACTATGTGCGCTTAAGACCCGAAAGAAAGGTGTTAGTCGTTACAACCGATATTGCTCGATATGGTCTAGCGTCTTCTGGAGAAGCGACTCAAGGAGCAGGAGCAGTGGCTATGTTAATAACTGCTGATCCAGCGATTTTAGCTATTGAAGAAGAAAGCATTGCTTATACTGACAATCAATTTGATTTTTGGCGACCACAATACGACATATATCCACGTGTAGACGGTAAGTTTTCTACCAATCTATATAATCAGACCTTTTTGAATATTATGGAAGAAGTAGGTAAGCGTAAACCGGATTTTTGGGATGCTTATCAAGTACAATTGTTCCATTTACCATTTACCAAAATGGGTCGTAAGGCGATTAAAAACTATCGTCAGTATTTAAATGATTCAACAAATACACTCAAAGATGTAGATCAGAAGTTGAAGGCTTTAGACCGTTTTGACAAACATTACGATCACGCTGTTCAATATTCAAGACATATTGGCAACATTTATACTGGCTCGCTTTATCTAGGCTTAATTTCACTTTTAGTTCATGATCAAAGTCTTAAAAAAGGCGATAAGATTTCCCTATTTTCTTATGGTTCAGGTGCGGTTGCTGAATGTTTTTTTGGAGCATTACAGCCAGGTTTTAGAGAGGCTATACTCTTGAATGAAATTGAAGCAATGTTCCAGAAACGTCGAAAGTTAAGCATTGAGGAATATGAAAAGCTATACTTAGAAGCCATTGAGCCTAGTGACGAAATAATTGAATTTGATCCAAGTGTTCATGAAGGAGAGTTTTATTTGGCTAAGATTGATAACCATCGACGTTATTATCTACAAAATGCTAGTCATCAAAATGACTTTAAAAAGTAATAAATAGATTTCATACTGTCAAAGATTAGCAGGATAGCTTTTTTATTGTGAAAAGTTAAGCCCTATTTCTTTTTGATAGTATTTTTGCTTTATAGTCATTTTACTTACTTCTTATTTATGCTATGATGATTACGAACATGAAAGGGTGATTTAAATGTATGCAATTATAAATGGTATGGCAGTACTGTTTTTTCGCATTTTCTTTGTCATCCTAGCCTATATGGCTCTGTCAAAAGTTAATTGGAGGAGTGTTTTACAGCCTCAACACCAAGCAATGGACCGATACCTATGTATTTTATGTAGTATTGGCTTGGGCTATTTGACAAGTTCGTTTTTTATAACAATCATTGAAACCTTACGTCTACTATTGATGTCAGCGTTTCTCTAATCATGTGTATAAGTCTCTCGCCTACTCCAAAGCGATAGTCTTCAAAAGGGGATTCATTTAAAATGGAAGAAATTATTGTACAAGGTGGCAACCGTTTGGAGGGTACAGTCAAGGTTGAAGGTGCTAAGAATGCAGTTTTACCAATTCTGGCAGCTTCTATTTTGGCGTCGAAAGGAATTACACGACTAAGTAATGTGCCTGTTTTATCAGACGTTTTAACAATGAACGAATTGCTAAAGAATATTGACCTAGAGACTAAATTCAATCAAGCGAATAATCAGATGACGCTCGATGCGACAGGTCGGGTTAAAACTATGGCGGACTATGACTTTGTTAGTAAAATGCGCGCTTCGATCGTTGTAATGGGACCAATGTTAGCACGTTTTGGTCATGCGCGTGTGGCCATGCCAGGCGGTTGTGCAATCGGTACACGTCCCATTGATTTGCACCTAAAAGGATTTGAAGCATTAGGAGCTACTATTGAAAATGCAGCAGGATATGTTGAAGCAAAAGCAGACCAGTTAATCGGAGCCAATATTTACCTGGATTTCCCTTCGGTGGGAGCCACTGAAAATATTATGATGGCTGCTGTTTTAGCTAAAGGCGAAACAGTGATTGAAAATGTTGCTAGAGAACCAGAGATTGTTGACTTAGCTAACTTTTTAAATAAAATGGGTGCTAAAGTTTCAGGTGCTGGAACGGAGACAATACGTATCGAAGGTGTTTCAGAACTTTTGGCTACGGACTATGAAGTTATGCCAGATCGTATCGAAGCCGGTACTTTTATGGTAGCGGCTGCTGTGACTAATGGAGATGTCATGATTGAAGGAGCGATTGCTCATCACAACAAACCGCTAATTAGTAAGTTGCAAGAAATGGGCGTTGTTTTTGAAGTGTTTGATTCTTCGCTAAGGGTAATTGGTCCCAAGGTTTTGAAACCCACAGACATTAAAACCATGCCTTATCCAGGCTTTCCAACGGATATGCAGGCACAAATGTCGATTGCTCAATTATTAGCTAAGGGAGACTCAGCACTTTCTGAAACCGTTTTTGAAAATCGATTCATGCACTTTGAAGAATTGCGTCGAATGAGCGCTGATTTCAAAATTGAACGCCAAACAGTTGTAATGTACGGACCTGCAGAATTATCAGGTGCCCAGGTTAAAGCGACAGACCTTCGTGCGGCAGCTGCTCTTATTATTGCAGGACTTACTGCTAAAGGATTGACAAGGGTTTCTGAGTTGAAATATCTTGATCGTGGTTATTACCTCTTCCATGAAAAGCTAGCTCGCTTAGGAGCAAACATCGAACGTGTTAATATCCAGCCAATTCCATCCATTCAAAATAAACCAGCTGTAAAAGCTGTGTTTGCTTAACTATCATCCAGAAAGGATGAGTATAATGGCTAGAGATATAGGTATTGATTTAGGAACAACCAATGTATTAATCCATCTTAAAGGCCGAGGAATCATTTTAAATGAGCCCGCAGTGATTGCTGTAGATCAATCGACTCAAGAAGTAATGGCAGTGGGACGAGAAGCTTATGAAATGCGGGGTAGAGTGCCAAAGTCTCTTGAAGTTATACAACCTTTAAAAGGTGGAGTGGTATCAGACTATGACTTAACCGAAGCCATGCTTCTTCACTTTTTCAAGCGCGCACACATTCGACGTGGCTTGAGAAAGGCAAATGTTTTAATTTCAACGCCAACCAATGTAAGTGAAATAGAACAACTTTCACTATTCGAGGCAGTTCAAAAAGTTACTTCGGGTAGGGTTCGAGTAGAAGTTGAACCGATGGTAGCGGCTATCGGTTCGGGCCTAGATGTTTTATCAGCCAAAGGAAGTATGATTGTAGATATTGGTGGAGGAACGACGGATATAGCAATTATTGCTTCAGGTGAAATTCTTCACGCAGAATCGATTAAGATAGCTGGTGATGACTTTGATGAAGCAATTATCCAGTATTTTAAGGACCATTACCAACTACTCATTGGGATCCAATCAGCTGAGAGGATAAAAATGCAACTTGCCTGTGCTAAAAAGGTGGATGGAAGAGATGTTCATAACCAAGAGTTAAAGGGGCGCGATCTTGTTACAGGATTACCAAAAGCAATTAATGTTGACTCTAACGATTTACATCGGGCATTAAAAGATTTATTAGATCAAATAGTGAGAACAATACGCAGAGTGATTGAACAAGCTTCTCCAGAAATAATCGCAGATATCCATGATCAAGGACTGGTTATTACAGGCGGGGGCGCTATGATCCAAGATCTAGATTTGTTAATCACTGAGCAGATAAAAGTCTCAGCTATTCCTTCTGACCAACCCATGAATGCAGTAGCATTAGGAACTGGTATAATGATGGATTGGGTCGAATCCGGTTTAATTGATCCAAACAAAAATAATAAAAAACCAAGTAAGCCAAATTTCTTTATGAGATTGTGGCAATCCATTTGGAAATAAACTAGGGGTGAATAAATGGCAGAGAAGTTAAAATATTTAGAATATCCACTATTTAAACAAGTTATGAAAGGGATCTTCAAAGTTTTTTTCTTTATCATCCTTTTAATTATTGTCTTTGGAATGGGTTTAGTTATCGGTTACGCTGTTTTAGGAGACGGAAATTATTGGGAAGTATTTAATCAAGATACCTGGTTGCATTTATTGACATTTATTGAATAATATTAAAAGGAAATATTCATTAGAGGAAAGAAGGGATACTTTGCAGACAAGTGATTTTTCTGTATTTGAGTTATTGCTTTATATCATTCCTCTAACTATGATTTTTTTAATTAAAAAATATGGGAGACCTTATTTAACCTATTTTAAAAATTGGCCTATAACATTAGCCATTTGTTTATTACCCACTTTATTGGTTTTAATTTACGGTTTTGGCTGGCTAATTTTTGGTTTTAATGTGCTACCATTTATTATTTTATTTTCTTCTTTTGCAATCGGTGTTCAATTACATAAGTATATACAAGAAATCGACCATTTCTATTTTAAGCAATTTTATTTGCCTGCAAGTGAATTACTTTTTTATTTCTTGGTTTTTTATTTAGTGGGAATGATTATTTTAAGATGGTGGACGATTTTTTTCTAATTACCCCACCACTTTTTTAATAGCTTTAAATGATCATAATATCAAGCTTTAACAGGTTTTGCTTTCTAGCAAAACCTGTTTTTTTATTCAATTTTGTCTATAAGGTGGTGAAAAGTGGGAGTATGTGGTAAAATTAATCTAACTTAGGAGAGGAGTGTGAACAAGTCGTGTTAATGGGAGAATATCAACATAATATCGATTCCAAAGGCCGCTTGATCATGCCTGCTAAGTTTCGTCCAGAACTAGGTTCGACTTTTATAGTAACTAGAGGTCTGGATGGCTGTTTATTTGGCTACCCCATGAATGCATGGGAAACAATTGAAGAAAAATTAAAACAATTACCTCTAGCTAAAAAAGACGCACGTAAGTTTACTCGTTTTTTCTATTCGGCTGCCACCGAAGTAGAAATCGATAAGCAAGGACGGATAAATTTACCAAAAAATCTTATAGAGTTCGCTAAGATTGATAAGGAATGTCGTGTGATTGGCGTATCAGACCGTATCGAGATTTGGAGCAGTGAGCTTTGGGAAGATTTTGCAGAGGATGCTGAGGAAAATTTTGAAAATATTGCAGAAGAAATGATTGATTTTGGATTTTAAAATAACGAGGTGACAATATGTCCTTTGAGCACGAAACAGTTTTACTAAAGGAAACAATTGATGGTTTAGAAGTGAATCCCAATGGAATTTATGTTGATTGTACATTGGGTGGCGCTGGACATGCTCAATACTTATTAAGCCTTCTTTCAGACCGTGGAAAATTATTGGCATTTGACCAAGATCTTATGGCAATTAATAATGCTAAAGTAACTTTAAAAGAGCAATTATCCCAAGGAAAAATAACTTTTTTTGAAAGAAATTTTCGTGATTTAGAAGTCGCCTTATCGGAGCAATCAATTCACCTAATTGATGGGATTTACTATGATTTGGGAGTATCTTCACCACAATTAGATATTGCGGAAAGAGGGTTCTCCTATCATCAAGAAGCAAGGCTAGATATGCGAATGGACCAAAGGCAAGAGCTCGATGCTTATGAAGTAGTAAATACTTGGGATTATAATGATTTGGTGCGTATTATCTTCCGGTATGGTGAAGAAAAATTTGCTAAAAGAATTGCAAGAAATATTGAACAAAGTCGTAAAAAACAAGCAATTGAAACAACTACTCAATTAGCAGAGATTATTAAAGAAGCGATTCCTGCCGCGACACGTCGGACCGGTGGACATCCAGCTAAGCGAGCTTTTCAAGCCATTCGAATAGCTGTTAACGATGAGCTTGGCGCAGTCGAAAGTTCAATTGAACAGGGGTTAAAACTGTTAAAAGTAGGTGGCAGGATGGCAGTTATTACCTTCCATTCCTTAGAAGATCGATTGGTTAAACAAATGTTTAAGCAAGTATCTACCTTACCAGAAACACCTAGAAATTTACCTGTTTTAAGTAATCAACAAGCAGATTATCGAATAGTTAATCGAAAACCGATACTACCTTCAAAAGAAGAGTTAAAGAATAACAATCGTTCAAGATCAGCAAAATTAAGAATTATTGAAAGAATTAGTATGTAGTATTGAGGAGGATAGCGATTGTGACTGAAAGTTATCAAAGAAGAAATTATTATAATAAAGACCAAGCCCAATCGCTAGTCGGTCAATCTACTAATACGTTTGATGGCTCAGCAGTCCGAAAGATTGAAGAGTGGGAACTTTCCCATCAATCTGATTGGTTTGATAATGAAGATAGGAGATCAAAAAGGCAAACGATTATATCGAATCGAAACTTAGCATTGCTAGGTATTTTTATAATGGTTAGCTGTTGCTTTGCGAGTCTTTATATTCATTGGCAAGTCAACCAGGTTAACCAAAGGATTCAAGAGATCCAGTTGGAAGAGGCTGAGCTTGTCAAAGAAACAGAAATGTTAATGGTTGAAAAGGCTGAAAACTTAAAGTATAAAAATATTGAGCTTGTAGCAGAAGCCAACGGTATGAAGGCAGAAATGGATCGCGTAAAGGATATCGATCAAAATGACTAATAATAATGCGAATAATAATCAAGGGATGAATTTGTTTTTTTTAGCTATCATTGTAATTTTAATCGGTTTAGTAATGATTGGTCGAATGGCACAAATAGCTTTATTCAAACAAGTAAATGGTGTTAATTTAACTAAACTAGAAATGCAAGTAGACAATAGAAGTAGTATTGCTAAAGCAAAAAGAGGCACAATTTATGATCAGTTTGGTCAGCCTATTGCAATGGATACTACTTCTTATTCTATGTACGCTGTTCTAGATGCTGATTGGGCAGAAGGTGAAACGGTTAAAGACATTGATTATACGGCGACCATTCTTGCTAAATATATCGATATGCCGAAAGAAAAAATATGGACGCAATTAAATAGTGATAATGTCAATCAAGTTGAGTTTGGCTCAGCTTCTAAAAACATATCAGCACAGACAAAATTAGCAATTGAAGCTGAAAACTTACCGGGAATCTTTTTCACTAGTCAGGTGAGCCGTTATTATTTCAATGACTACTTTGCCTCTCACTTAATAGGTTATGCAGAAGTTAATGAAAGTAACCAAGAAGGTTCTCAATCAAGTTTAGTTGGAGCCATGGGTATTGAAGCGGCATTTGATGATATATTATCGAGTGGGAAATCAAGCAAAAATTCAACTGACCTTCAATTGGCTAATGATATCTATTTAACTTTAGATAGTCGTATCCAAAATCAGACCGAGACTATTCTAGATAAGATTTTTAAGAAATATCAACCTGAGTCAATGGGGGCTTACTTGGTTGAATTAGAAACTGGTAAATTATTAACCTCAGCTCAAAGACCTTCATTTAATTTAAATACCAGAGAAGGAATCGACTCTCTTTGGCAGAATTTGTTAGTTGAAACAGCTAACGAACCAGGATCAACTGTTAAGATTTTGACCATGGCTAAAGCAAAAGAAATGGGTGTTTATCAACCGGGAGAAACGTTCTTATCGGGTATGGTAAAAGTGTTTGATCGTGAAGTAAGAGACCATAACCAATTCGGTTGGGGACAAATTTCATTTGAAGATGGCTTCATTCGCTCTTCAAATGTGGCAATGGTCGAATTAGTGAATCGTATGGGAGACCAAGTTTGGACTGAAGAATTAAAAAAATTTGGTTTTGGCGTTAGCACAAATAGTAAACTAGCGAATGAAAATCCGGGTTCACTCGATTTCACTAACCCTACATCACGAATAATGTCTGGCTTTGGCCAAGCATTTTCAGCTACACCGATGCAACTTTTACAAGCTTATAGTGCGGTTGCTAACAAAGGGCAAATGATGAAAATTCAATATATTGATCATATTGATAAAAGCGGACAAAGCTATCAAAAACAAAACTTAGGGCAAGTTATTGAACCTGAAGTAACTTTCTATATTATTGACTTGATGACTAAAGCGGTTGAGGATCAAAATGGGACTTCAAGACCTTTTAAATCTGACATAGTCAGAGTGGCGGCAAAAACCGGAACGGCTCAAATTGCTAATGAAGAGGGAACAGGCTATCTAACGGGACAAAACGACTATTTTTATTCAGTCATCAGTTTCTTTCCTGCTGAAGAACCTAAATACATGTTATATTTATTTATTAAAAGGCCACAAAATGACTATGGTATTTATGGAACTCAGATGCTGTCCGAAGTTTTTCATCCAATGTTAGAGTCTATATTAATCAAGCAGTAGAGAGAAGGAAATGAAATGCGATTAAATAAACTAATATCAGTTTTAATTAACTACGAACTTTTAGGTGATTTAGATCTTAATAAAGAAATATACGATCTGACCAATGACAGTCGAAAGCTCACTGAAAATGCTGCCTTTATCGCTATAAAAGGTGAAAGGTTTGATGGCCATTCAGTAATTGATCAGCTGATGAAAGAAAACATTTCACTGATAGTAGCCGAAGAATTCTCTTCTAAACAAATAGAAAAGGCTTTGAATAAAAAAATAACGCTAGTCAAAGTCCCTTCAACTTATCGAGCGCAAGCAATACTATCTCATCAATTTTTCGGTCAACCATCTAGCCAGCTTCCTCTAGTAGCGGTTACTGGGACTAACGGAAAAACGACCACCACACATTTGATTTCTCAATTTTTAGAATTATTGAATCATAAGACAGGTGTGATAGGCACCCTGCATTACAAAGTTGGCGAGCGTCTGCTTCCGGCTATTAATACAACGCCAGAAGCAGTTAGTTTACAAAAGTATTATAAGTCGATGGTCGAGGAGGGTTGCAGTGATATCATAATTGAGGCCTCTTCTCACGCTTTGTCCTTAGGCCGTCTTTGGTATACCGATGTGGACTGTGCAATTTTTACTAACCTAACTCGAGAACACTTGGATTTTCATAAAACTATGGACAATTATGCTTATGCTAAGAGTTTGCTCTTTGCACAATTGGGACAGAGTTTTCACCATCAAAAACCAAGACTAGCGATTATTAATCAAGATGATCCTTATGCAGATGTAATGAGTCGAGCTACTGGGGCAGTTGTAATTACTTATAGTATGAAAGATCCTCAGGCCACAGTTTATGTGGATGAGCTGACGACAGAAGCTTCAATACAAAAATTCAAGCTTCACTATCAAGCTAGAACTTATCCAGTTGCTTTATCGATGATTGGTGCTTATAATGTTATGAATTATTTAGCAGCCTTTTTGTGTCTGGTAGTTTATTATGGCTATTCAGCTGAACAAATAGTTGATTTGACACCTAGATTAAAAGGTATCACTGGAAGAATGCAAGTTATTGATAAGGGTCAAGATTATCGAGTGGTGATTGATTTTGCACATACACCAGATGCTTTAGAAAATGTCTTAAGTGAATTAAAAGAAACCTCAAACGGAAAATTAAGAGTAATGTTTGGGCATTCCGGAGGTAATAGAGATTCGGCTGCTCGACCTGATTTGGGCGATATTTTATTTAAGTGGGCGGATCATATTGTATTTACGGCAGATAATCCTCGAAATGAACCCATTAAAAAGATTGTTTCTGAAATGGTAAGAGATCATCAAGAAGTTCCTTATGATTTAATTGAAGATCGAAAAAAAGCCATTCATCATTTAGTAAATCATGCCGAAGCTAATGATACACTTCTTTTTGCTGGTAAGGGAGGAGAGGCTTATCAAGTAATTGGTGATGATTATATACCTTATGATGAGGTTGCGATTGTAGAAGAGGAGTTAGAAAACAAATGGAAAAGATGATGCAGTTATTAATGGCTTTTATTAGTTCAGGCCTCTTAACCCTGGCTTTAGTGCCCCTTTTTATCCGTATATTCTTAAATAAGAAAATGGGACAAGCTATTCGGCAAGAAGGCCCTTCATGGCACCAAGTAAAAACAGGTACTCCCACTATGGGAGGAACGGTGTTTATTGCAGTATCTATAATGATTACTTTGATGTTTGGCTGGCTATTTAATCTACTAGATGCCAATCTCTTGATGATTGTGCTAACTTGGTTATTTTTTGGTGGCATTGGGTTTGCCGATGATTTTATATCTATTTTTACCGGTAAAAATGAAGGGCTAACTGCTAAACAAAAATTTCTATTACAGCTTTTATTTTCTGGTATCGTCGTTCTAGCGGGTTATGTTTTAGGTAAAAGATTTGTATTGCCTATTTTCTCTTTGGAAATTAACTATTTAATAGTTGTAATAGCTTTTGCCTTCTTTTGGATTACTGGTTTTTCCAATGCTGTTAACTTAACCGATGGATTAGACGGTTTAGCCACAGGGTTAAATATCATTGCCTATGGAGCCTACTTTATGTTGGCTATTCGCCTAGAGCAAGCATCCGTTGCTATGGCTTGCTTAATTGTTACAGCAAGCCTTTTATCTTTTTTAATATTTAATCGCAAACCTGCTCAAATTTTCATGGGGGATGTGGGTTCGCTAGCTTTAGGGGCAGGATTAGCAATTATTTCAATACTTTTAAACAACCCATGGTCCCTATTAATCATCGGCATGGTTTTTGTAATAGAAACTTTATCTGTTATCTTACAAGTTGCTTCTTTCAAGACCAGAGGAAAGCGGATCTTTAAGATGTCACCCATTCACCATCACTTTGAAATGATTGGCTGGTCTGAAGAGCTAGTCGTGCTTGTTTTTTGGACAGTAGGATTACTTGCTAGCTTACTCTATTTCATTTTATAATAGGCATAATAAGCGAGAAAGTGTGAAAACAAATGACAAATAAATACGCTGGCCAACATATTCTAGTTATGGGTTATGCCCTAACTGGCAAGAGTGTTGTGAATTACTTACAAAAAGAAAACGCAAAAATTACGCTTAATGACCGAGGGGACCTTTCTCAGGACCCGTCGGTTAATTTGCTATTAAAGTCAGGAGTTAGAGTAGTGGATAAGGGACACCCGCTCGAAATATTAGAAGGAATTGACTTTATCGTTAAGACACCTGGGATACCTTATTCATTAGAGCTTATTCAAGAAGCTGAGCATCGTGGGATACCTATTTATACGGATGTTGAGCTAGCATATCGTGAAAGTCTAGCGCCTATTATTGGCATTACAGGCTCTAATGGAAAAACAACCACGACTTGCTTAGCCCACCATCTTCTAGAAGGTTCATGGAAAGGTAAAGTTGAATTAGCAGGAAACGTGGGCGTACCGTCAATTGAAGTGGCTCAAGAAGTAAATGAAACGGACTTAATCGTAATGGAACTATCTTCTTTCCAATTAATGGGTATCCATTCATTTCATCCACATATTGCGGTTTTTACCAATATTCATTCAGCACATTTAGATTACCACGGAACCAGGCAAGACTATATTGCAGCAAAATTAAAACTAATTCAGCAAATGACCGAGAGAGATTATTTAATTTATAATGCCGATCAAGCTGAACTTGAAGAATGGTTGAAGCATTCTCCAGCGATAAAGGTTCCGTTTTCTCGTCACAAACAAGTAAAAGCGGGTGCCTATATTAAAAATCATTCTTTTTATTTTCGAGGTCAAGAAGTCGCTTTAATCGAGCAGTTTAATCTACCTGGCCAGCATAATTTAGAAAACGCGCTAGCCGCAATTGCTATTGCAAAAATTCAAGGGGTAGATAATACAGCTATTCAAGAAAAATTAGCAAACTTTACTGGTATTCGTCATCGTATCCAAGCTCTGGGTACAATCAAGGGGATTGAATTTTATAATGACTCCAAAGCAACCAATACGGCTGCAACCATTACAGCCCTTAAAAGTTTTGACCAAGACATCATTTATATTGGTGGGGGTCTAGATCGTGGAAATGATTTTCAGGACTTAATACCTTATTTAAACAAAGTGAAAGCAGCCTTTTTATACGGTGAATCGAGAGAAAAAATGGCAAAAGATTTTAGACAAGCTAAAATCGAAACAATCAATTTATTTGAAAATTTAGACCAAGCGAGTCAAGCAGCGTTTGCTTATGCTAAAGAAGGACAAATTGTTTTGTTTTCACCAGCATGTGCTTCTTGGGATCAATTTAAGAATTATGAAATTAGAGGTGATCGGTTTATCGAGCAGGTCGAGTCTTTTAAAAGTGCATCAAAATAAAGGAGAAAGAAATGAATAAAGTGAAACGAATTGTTCTTTCGGGTGGTGGAACCGGAGGGCACATTTATCCAGCATTAGCTTTGTATCGAGTATTGAAAGAACGATCCGATGTGGAAGTGCTTTATATTGGAACACAAAGAGGATTGGAGTCGAAAATTGTTCCTCGAGCGGGAATACCTTTTAAAGCAGTCGAAATTACAGGTTTAAAAAGGTCAATTAGTATAGATAATTTAAAATTAATCTTTAAAATGTTTCATTCTACTCATAAGGCAAAGCAAATGATCCGTGATTTCCAACCGGACATTGTACTTGGAACAGGTGGGTATGTGTGTGGACCTGTTTTATTAGCTGCCAGTATGCTTAAAGTTCCGACTATTATTCATGAGCAAAATTCAGTAGCAGGAATTACGAATAAATTTTTAGCTCGTTTTGTTAATAAAATTGCTGTTTGTTTTGAAGAAGCGAGCCATCAATTTGGCAAAAACCAAAATAAAGTAGTTTTAACAGGAAACCCTAGAGGGCAAGAAGTGATATCGACACCGGCAATGCCTCACTGTTTGTCTGAACAATTTGAGTTAAAAGATAATCAACCGACAGTCTTAATTTTTGGAGGCTCTCGTGGAGCACCAGCTATTAATCAAGCAGGAATTGAGTCGCTGGATAAATGGTTAAGCGCTAATTATCAAGTGATTATTGCAACGGGACAAAATCACTTCCAAGAACTGAATGAAGAGATGGTTGAAGAAATTAATCAGAGTAATAATGTTCGAATCGTTCCATATATCGATAATATGCCAAGTGTTTTTCAAGCTATTAATTTGGTTGTTTGTCGAGCTGGAGCAACAACTTTAACTGAGTTAACAGCTCTTGGCTTGCCAAGTATTTTAATACCTAGTCCCTATGTAACAGATAATCACCAAGAACATAATGCCTTATCTTTAGTAAATAACAAGGCGGCTGTTATGATAAAGGAGTCAAAGCTTAGTGGACAGTCTTTATATCAAGAAGTTAGCCAATTAATGGTGGCCCCTGAAGATTTAAAAGTAATGGGTCAGGCGGCTAAAAGCATGGGAATTACGGATGCAAGTGATCGAATCATTCAAATGATGAACGAGATGGTATAACTATTTTAAAAGAGAGGAGGAATAGGGATGGTTAATTACCGGTTACCAGATAAGAACCAGAATCGGCAGAATAAAAGGACAATTTCAGAAAGAAATAATCAGCCAGTAACAGCCCCTATGGGGAATTATCGTTTGGATTCTCAAGGTAAACCTATTCTTCCGACTTCTTTTGAACATTCGTTTAATCAAGAGCGTTTAAATCGATCCAATATATATTCCTTAAATGATTATCGAGATAGTCAACAGCTTGATTATTACAATAGCTCGATGAATGAGCCTTATTATCGAGTAAGGTCTTCACAAAATTATCGTATAGACGCTAATTCTCAAGAGTCATTTGTTTTTAAAAATAGACAAGATGGTCAAAGAATAACCCCTCATAATCCCACTCCTAGTTATTGGTTAGATAGATTACCAAGTAAAGAAGTATTGTTAAAAGGGTTTCCTAAAGGAAAGAGAAAAATTTTTATTCTCTATTTAATTATTTACAGTTTAATGGTTTGGTCTGGATGGCAAATATTACCTTATGATAATGTTAATACACTAAGTGTTTCGGGCAATCAAATCCTTCAGAGTGAGTCAATTCTCAATGGAGTTAAGATTCATTCGATGGATAAGGCAAAAGATATTTTAAAATGGCGCAAAGAAATTGAAGACCATATACTCACTAACAATCCTTTATTGGAGGATGTTCGTATTCAGCGCGACGATTGGAAGGCAATAAACATTATTGTTAAAGAACAAAAAATTGTTGGTATTTACTCTAGCAATGGTAAAAATTATGCGCTGATGAGTAAAGGTTATACTTCAGATGAAGCTGTTATTCAAAATCAATTAATTGCTGAACAAATGGCTCAACTTCCTCTAATTGAAGGGGAGTTTTCAGAAACAGCACTTAAACAACTTGCTATTGCTTTAGATCAGTTCGACACAAGCATTTTAGAAAGGGTTGAGAAAATAACACCTTCTTCCAAACCAGGTAAAGAGGGATATATCGAAATCAAGATGAAGGATGGTAATCTCATAAAAGCAGTGAGTTCAACAGTAGTGGAAAAAATAAATTATTATCCTAAAATGTTAGAACAACTCAACAATCGTAAAGGAATTATTGATCTTGAAGTGGGAGCTTATTTTACGCCTATGACAAATGAAACTAATTCAGTCAAGCTTAATAATAATTAAGATAAGTATGATTACGAATTGATAACAAGGACTTCTTTTAATTTCATTGGCTTTATGGGTGTGTTAATATAAAAGTACTATAATGTGATAAAAACTCATGTTTTGTGCAAATGAAGGGGGTTCATCACCTGGATGAGAAATCAAGAGATAATTGTTAGTTTAGATATCGGAACAACATCGATTAAAGTTGTTGTTGCTGAGTATATGAACGGACATGTAAATATAATTGGTGTAGGTAATGAAAAATCACGTGGCTTAAGTCGTGGAGTTATTGTCGATATCGATGAGACAGTTCTTTCGATTCAAAAAGCTATTGAGCAAGCAGAGCGTAAAGCCAATGTTAAAATTAATGAAGTGGTCGTTGGGGTGCCTAGTAACAAGTTAGCTATTGATGACTGTCATGGCATGATAGCTGTAGCAAGTGAGAACCGCGAAATAACCTCGCGCGATGTAGATAATGTTATTTCGGCAGCAAAAGTACGTTCTGTTCCACCTGAGCGAGAAGTAATTGCCATTCTACCAGAAGAGTTCATTGTTGATGGTTTCAATGGTATTCGTGATCCTCGCGGAATGATTGGCGTTCGTTTAGAACTTTATGCCCGGTTAATGACAGGGCCACGTACCATTATTCATAATATTAGACGGTGTGTTGAAAAAGCAGGTCTTTCAATTTCTGAGTTTGTTATTCAGCCTCAAGCAATTGCAACCACCGCTTTAAATCAAGATGAGCGAGAATTTGGTACAGTGATTATTGATATGGGGGGCGGCCAAACCTCAGCTTCAATTATTTACGATAATCAATTGAAATATTCCTTTGTAGATCAAGAAGGCGGAGACTATGTCACTAAGGACATATCGGTTATTTTAAATACTTCACTAGATTCTGCTGAACGCATAAAACGTGAATACGGCTATGCCATTTCTAGTCAAACTTCACCAGAAGAGTATTTCCCGGTTGAAACAGTCGGCCGTAAAGAACCTGTTCGTGTAGACGAGCGCTATTTATCTGAAATTATTGAAGCTCGCTTAGTTCAAATTTTTGAAACTATTCATGAGGATCTTGAAGCTGTTGATGCTTTGGATTTACCGGGAGGCTTTGTCTTAACTGGGGGCGCTTCTTCTTTACCAGGCGTATTAGAATTGGCCAAAAAGTACTTTGGGCCACAAGTTCGTGTATATATCCCAGAACAAATGGGACTGCGCAACCCTGTCTATACGACCAGTATGGGGATGGTTGAATATGTGTCAAAATTAGACGAAGTGCATCAAATCGCTCAGGCAACTTTCCGAGCACAAAGGGTTCAGCACGCTGCAGCTAGGGATGCTGGTCCACTAATTTCCAATCCGTATGACGGGGGCCAAGGTCGTCCTTATGGTGAGTCAGATAACTCATATTATCAAGCTCGTAATGGCGGCGGACAACGAGGAGGGCTTCAAGGAGGATTTAGTAATCAAAGTCAAGCTCGACAAAAACCTAAAAGTCCTTCATTATCGCAACCCCATCCTAATGGTCAAGCTTTTTCAAATAATTCCAGTCACTCAGATTATTATGCCTACAACGATAGCCAAGCGCAATCTTATAATAATTATCCATCAGAAGACCAATATTCTGAAGAAGAATGGATGGATGCTTCGACTAAAAACCCATCAACTAACGAGGGTGGTTTTGTAAATAAATTAAGAGCATATTTTCAAACGTTTTTTGACTAATTAAGACAGCACAAGAGGAGGAATTTATTAATGGAATTATCATTTGATCCAACGGTTAATCCTGAAGGAGCAGTTATCAAAGTTATTGGTGTAGGGGGAGCGGGTGGCAATGCCGTCAACCGAATGATTTCCGAAGATGTTCAAGGAGTTGAATTCATCGTCGCTAACACTGACACACAGGCTTTAAAAAGTTCTCAAGCAGAAACTAAAATTCAATTAGGTCCAAAAGTTACTAAAGGCTTAGGAGCTGGCTCGATTCCTGAAATAGGATTAAGAGCTGCTGAAGAATCAGAAGAGCAATTACGACAAGTCCTTGAAGGGTCAGACCTTGTTTTTGTCACTGCTGGAATGGGTGGAGGAACTGGAACGGGTGCTGCGCCTGTTGTCGCTCGTATTGCAAAAGAATTAGGTGCTTTGACAGTTGGAGTCGTAACCCGTCCTTTCACTTTTGAAGGTCCAAAGCGCGGTCGCTTTGCTGCTGAAGGATTACAAAACCTCAAGGAAGCTGTTGACACTTTAGTAGTCATCTCAAACAATCGATTGCTAGAAGTGGTAGATCGAAAAACACCAATGATGGAAGCTTTCTCTGAAGCAGATAATGTTTTACGCCAAGGTGTTCAGGGGATTTCTGATTTGATTGTCGCTCCTGGTTTTATTAACTTGGACTTTGCAGACGTGAAAACCGTTATGAAGGATCAAGGAACAGCTTTAATGGGAATTGGTACAGCTGCCGGGGAAAACCGCACAGCAGAAGCGACTAAGAAAGCTATTTCTTCTCCATTATTAGAAGTTTCAATTGATGGAGCTCAACAAATTCTACTGAATGTAACAGGTGGACCGGACTTAAGCTTATTTGAAGCACAAGATGCAAGTGATATTATTTCTTCTGCTTCTAGCGAAGATGTCAATATTATCTTTGGTACTTCAATTAATGAGAGCTTAGGTGATGAGGTGGTTGTTACTGTAATTGCTACCGGAATTGATGCTGAAAAGAATACCATCAATAAACAACAAGCAATGCGTCAAAACCGTCCGAATTTCTCTCATAACAACACTTTCTCGACAAACGAAAGTACCCCATCTGCATCAAGTTCCCCATCGATGAATTCATCTGACCGCTCAATCAACTTAAAACAAGCAAATCAAAAAGAGACTGAACGTGATTTATTCAGTGATTGGGATATTAAACGCGAACAAATTACCCGTGATGTGGCAGATATTGAACCTAAGGAAAAAAAGGTTGAAAGAACCTTTGAAAGATCGGAATCAGAAAGTAAGGTACGTCAAGCGGAATCTGACGAGCAAGACGAATTAGAAACACCTCCTTTCTTCCGTAAAAGAAATCGTCATTAATTTTCTTAGAGGAAGCAGCAGTGTTTCCTCTTTTCACCAATTTTTAGCAATAAAGTCGGAGGTATTATGAATTTAAATGCAATTATCCAATTTGTGTCTACAATTTTTCGTGTCTATCAATGGGTCTTGATACTCTATGCCTTACTCTCCTGGTTACCCGGAGCAAGAGAAAGTTCGATTGGACGAATGATTGATCGTCTGGCAAGTCCATATCTCGATATTTTTGATCGCTATATTCCACCCATTGGTCCTATTTCAATCAATGTGATCATCGCTCTCTTCACATTGACTTTTATTGAGCAGGGCGTCATTTGGTTGATTATTACCATTTTAGGCTAGTAAATGAAAGAGTCTATTTATCAGCATTATCGTAAGGAAGAAATTCCTTTTGTAGACCAAGTTTATGATTGGATCGATCAAGTTGACCGTCTTTATACTCCCGTCTTAACATCTTTTTTAACGCCGAGAGAAGCAACTATTCTAAAAAACATTGTTAACGGCCGTGATGAGATGAATTATCATTTAGATGGAGGATATGAAGAAAGTGAGCGTAAGAGAGCCTTAATCTATCCTAACTACTATCTATTGGATTTAGCAGATTTAGAATTAGGATTCTTAGAAATTACTTACCCCATTAAATTTGCTGAACTGTCTCATGGTAAAATACTTGGAACCATTCTCTCAACAGGGATTGAGCGGGGAAGGATAGGAGATATTATCACTGATAGTCAGGCATGGCAGCTAGTAGTTGATTTAAAAATGCAAACTTATTTAATGGATGAAGTAAAAAAAATAGCCAATGTAGGAGTCCATTTGAATCCCATAAAACGAGGGAACCTTTTGCAATCGATTGATGAATGGGAAGAAGCAACAGTCATTGTATCTTCTCTGAGATTAGATAGTTTAATATCTAAGGTATATAATATTTCGCGCCAAAGAGCCAAGGATGCAGTTAAAGCAGGACAAGTTAAAATTAATTTTACTGAGATAGATCGAAGTGATACTTTGGTTGGTATTTCTGATATTGTTTCACTCAGGCATTTTGGGCGCTTTCGTATTCAGTCAGTAGATGGTAAAACGAAAAAAGATAATTTTAGACTATCCATTGATTTGTTAAAAGTATCGTAAAATTTATAAAAAAGGAAGGATCTTTATGACAATTACACCAAATGATATTTTAGAAAAAGAATTTAATAATAAGTTCCGTGGCTATGATCCAGAACAAGTAAATGATTTTTTAGATATTGTGCGCGTAGAGTTAGAGAAAAAACTAGAAGAAAATCACAATTTAACGCGTGATTTAGCAGAAGCTAAAGATAAAATTGACTATTTTTCACAATTACAAGAATCTTTAAATTCTTCAATTATTATTGCACAAGAAGCAGCAGAACGTCTAAAACAAAATGCTCGTAAGGAAGCAGAATTAATTCTCTATGAAGCTGAAAGTGAAGCAGGACGAGTAATTGATGAAGCGAATGCGCAATCAAATGAAATTTTTGAAGAGGCAGAGAGGTTGAGAAGTGTAACGAAAAAATATCGTCAAGAATTACGTCGTTTAATTGAAAATCAATTATCCATTGTAAATAACACTTCATTTGAAGATTTGTTTGATGGTACAGCTTTAACACCTGCTCAGACACGTGAACAAAGATCAGTAACGAGTAATCGTCTGGAAGATTTAGAACAAAATGCTAAGCTTGAAGCCATAGATAGTGAAGAAAATGAAGATTTATCTATGACGCAAGTTTTTGATTTGAATGACTTAAGGGAAATTCATGTGGATGAAAAAGATGAAGATTCTTCTGAGTCTATGAAAACTATGCCTTTAAGTCGTGAAGAATTAGAGGCTTTTGAACGAAATCATTCATCAGATAGAGACTCTGATGAAGCAGAAAAATCTGATGAAGCCTTACATGGTGAAACAATTCGTATTGACCTTCCAACAGAAGACTAATATAATTAAGAAAATTATTGGTAAAAGCTGAGATAGAAACAAGAAGATGGATATAATACATTAGCGACTTGAGGATGGTGCAAGCTCAAGAGTCCCTGTATCTTTCTTTATCATTCTATTCAATGACTAGTGAGTCAAAGTTGACTAGCTAGATCCGCTTCAAAAGCGTTATCATGAAGAGTGAATAGTTTAACTATTAAATTGGGTGGTACCGCGTATTTGACGTCCCTTCTTAGGAAGGGGCTTTTTTTATAGAGAGGAGAAAACTAATGAAATTAAAAGATACTTTGCACCTTGGAAAAACATCCTTTGATATGCGAGCGAATCTTCCTGTTAAAGAGGTAAGCTTACAAAAAGAATGGCAAGAAGCTGATGTTTATCACAAAATGTTAGAAAAAAATATGGATTCAGAACCATGGATTCTACACGATGGTCCGCCATATGCCAATGGTCGCGTACATATGGGACATGCTTTCAATAAAGTTTCAAAAGACTTTATTACACGTTTTCGTTCAATGACAGGCCATTATTCTCCATATGTCCCTGGTTGGGATACTCATGGTTTACCAATTGAGTCAGCCTTACAGAAGAATGAAGGTGTGAATCGTAAAGAACACTCAACAGCAGAATTTCGTAAACTTTGCGAAGCCTATGCTTTAAAACAAGTTGAAGGTCAAAAAGAAAGCTTTATGCGCTTGGGAGTTAATGGAGATTGGGAAAACCCATACTTAACTTTGCAACCTAAATATGAAGCACAGCAATTACGTATTTTTGGACAAATGGCTGATAAAGGCTATATCTATAAAGGTGCGAAGCCGGTATACTGGTCCTGGTCGTCAGAATCTTCATTAGCTGAAGCTGAAGTTGAATATCAAGACGTAAGCTCACCTTCAATTTATGTAGCTTTCAAAGTGAAAGACGGTGGTGGCATCCTTCCTCAAGAAGCAGAATTTATTATTTGGACGACTACACCATGGACATTACCTGCTAACCTAGGGATTTCTGTTTTAGGACAGGCTAATTATGTGCAAGTCGCAGTTGGCGACCGTCACTTTATTGTCGCTGAAGATTTATTAGAAGTAGTAGCATCGACGCTTGAATGGGAAAATTATCCAGTCGAAGCACATTATAAGGGGCAAGATTTTGACCGTTTGACTGCTCAACACCCATTCTATGACCGTGAATCCTTACTAATGGTAGGCGATCATGTTACTTTAGAAACAGGTACGGGATTAGTTCATACGGCTCCTGGTCACGGTGAAGATGACTATTGGATTGGTTTAGAGTATGGTTTGGATATTTTGTCGCCAGTAGATGGCAGAGGACATTTTACAAAAGAAGCGCCTGGTTTGGAAGGTGTCTTTTATTTGAAAGGTCAAAAGCAAATTGTTAAGACCTTAAAAGAAAATGGTAGCCTCTTGCATTATTCAGAATTTGTTCACTCTTATCCGCACGATTGGCGAACTAAAAAGCCGGTTATCTACCGTG
Source organism: Facklamia sp. P12945 (assembly GCF_050409485.1). Lineage (NCBI taxonomy): Bacteria > Bacillati > Bacillota > Bacilli > Lactobacillales > Aerococcaceae > Facklamia > Facklamia sp. P12945. Next base: position 23,357 of record NZ_JBNUPJ010000009.1, on the reverse strand, counting down.
CAACGCCTCAATGGTTTGCTTCGATTGATAAATTCCGTGAAGAACTGCTTGATAATGTTGAAAATGCAGTCACTTGGCACCATCCATCGGGTAAACGTCGTATTTATAATATGATTCGTGACCGTGGCGACTGGGTAATTTCTCGTCAACGTGTTTGGGGAGTGCCTTTACCAATTTTCTACGCAGAAAACGGAGAAGCTATTTTAGAATTAGATATTGTCAATCATGTAGCCGATTTAGTAGAAGAACATGGAACGAACATTTGGTTTGAGTGGGAGGCAAAAGACCTTTTACCAGAAGGCTTCCAACATCCTGCTTCGCCAAATGGTCAATTTACAAAAGAAATGGATATTATGGATGTATGGTTCGATTCGGGTACATCGTATGCTGGCGTTTTACAAGCGCGAGAAGATTTAAACTTCCCAGCTGATTTATACCTTGAAGGTTCTGACCAATATCGTGGTTGGTTTAACTCATCGTTCACTACCTCTGTGGCTGTCAATGGTTTCCCACCATACAAGGCGGTTCTTTCACAAGGTTTTGTAAATGACGGTAAGGGTCAAAAGATGTCTAAGTCTTTAGGAAATGTTATTGATCCAGTTGAAGTAATGAATGATTTAGGAGCAGATATTATTCGTTTGTGGGTCGCTTCTGTGGACTATGAAGCTGATGTACGTGTCTCTAATGAAATCCTCAAACAAGTCTCTGAATCCTATCGTAAGATTCGTAACACGCTTCGTTTTATGTTAGGTCTTGTGAATGATTATCATCCAGCTGAAAATGCCGTTCCTAAGGAAGAACTCACCAATCTCGATCAATATATGAATGCTAACTTTAACTTGTTTAAAGCGGATATCTTAGAAGCTTATGACAAGTATAGGTTCCCAGAACTTTATAAGCGCACTATGAACTTTATTTCTTCTGATCTTTCAGCTTTCTATTTAAATGTGGCTAAAGATATTGTATATATTGAAGCTAAAGATAGCCATGCGCGTCGTTCTATGCAAACAGTGATTTATCAAATAGTTCATGATATGTTAATTTTATTGACACCATTAATTGTACATACAGCTGAAGAAGCATGGAAAGATTTACCAGCGGTAGATGGTTTTATTCAATTAGCTGAAATGCCTAAGGCAGAACAGCTTGAGCAAGCTAGAGAGATTGTTGCTAAATGGGATGTCTTTTTTAAATTACAAACAGGAGTAAACAAGGCTCTCGAAGAAGCTAAGAATCAGCCAGAACAGGCAATTAAGAAATCCTTTGAGGCAGCCGTTTCACTATATATTAATGAAGAAGATCAAAAAGCCTTCGATTTACTAAGTGATCAGCCTGCACAATTATTTACTGTATCACAATTAAACGTTCAATCCATTAATCAAGCACCACAAGATGCACATTCGTTTGAAGATTATGCCGTGAAAGTTGATTTTGCAAAAGGAGATGTTTGTGATCGTTGTCGTGCAGTAAGACCAGAAGTCGGCACAATTGAAGGAGCAGAAGAACTTTGTCATCGCTGCCATGAAATTGTGAAAGCGGACTATCCTGAATATTTTGAGAATAAGGAATAACTTTATAAAAAAAGACAGGGCCAAAGCCCTAAAAAACAGTGGCGAATTGATATGAGATTCGCCACTGTTTTTGTCGTTTAATAAATAAAAATAGTGAATAACAAGCCCTAAAAGCTGGGGAAATTCATAGATAATGGGCTGATTTTTGTCGTATTTAGGACTTTTTACCTAGTTTCTTTTAATACTCCTAAAGAGTGTTTAAAGTAAAAATTAAAAATCATCAAAATAATTATCTTGTGACGTTTTAGGATTCATAGCTTGTTGTTTTTGTTCATTTGAAATAGCTAATAACCGTTCTTGCAGTTGACTTTCCATTGATTCTAATTCTATTTGAGCGGCTTGTCTTTGCTGTCGTCCTTCAGCTTGAATTTGTAATGTTGTTTCAATCGTTTCGATCAAATCAGCCTGCGTTTTTTGTAAGGTTTCGATATCGATAATACCTCTTTCAGTTTCTCTAGCTGTATCAATGGCCGATTGTTTCAGCATAGCGGAATTGCGACGTAACAAATCATTGGTTGTTTCTGAGACCATTCTTTGAGAAGTGGCAGCGTCTTGCTGTCTCAAAAGTGCAAGGGCAATGGTAATTTGATTTTCCCAAAGAGGAATAGAGGTATGAACAGAGGCTTGAATTTTTTCAGCCAAGGCTTGGTTAGTATTTTGAATCATCCGAATTTGTGGAGCTTGCTGGATAGTCATTTGACGGGTAAGTCTTAGATCATGGGTGCGTTTGTCTAAACGATCTAAAAATTGGTTAAGGTCATGGACTTCCTGCACATCCATTTGGCTATTGCTTTCTTGAGCTTTTTTAATAGCTTGAGGAATCGTTTTGGATTGTAATTCTTCAATTTTAACTTCACCCGCTGCAATATAGACATTTAAAGCCTCAAAGTAGTCTTTGTTCTTTTGATAGAGTGTTTCTAACATCATATTGTCATTGAGTAATTCGTTCTTTTCTCTTTCTAAACGAATAACGACTTTGTCTAATTGATTACCGATTTTTTGATATTTCATTTGGGTATCAGAGATGGAGGTACGGACTTGGCCAAAAACTTTTTGAAAAAGATTAGGTCGACTGGTTAATTCCTTAGGATTCGACTGTTGTAAGGTAGTCATTAAATCCGTTAAAACATCACCGACTTCACCCGTATCTTTAAGTTGGACATTATGTAGCATTGAATGGGAGAATTCTGACAAACGCTTTTGTGCTTTAGCCCCATAGGTGATAACAGCAGAAAGGTTTTTCTCGTCAATCTGCTGGGCGAGTTTACGTGCTTGAGCTTGACGATTTTTACTCAAGCGGTCAATTGTTTTCTCATTGGTAACTTTTTTCTGTGAAAGAATTGAAGCTTTTGATAATTCGCTTTGCAAAGATTGAATGGGTTCAATCTGATCTTCTTCTTGGTCAAAGGGATCCGTCAGAAGATCATCAATTTCATCAAAAGAAGTAGTTTGAGTTAAATCCTGATTATTTGAGTTTAGTTCATTCATCGCTTTATTCTCCTTCATTATCTAGTTCTTTAAGCTCTTCAAAAGGGTCATCCATATCAAAATTATCCATTTTAGATTTTTTTGAATTTTGGCTGAATCGATTTGTTTGATTATTAGATTCATTATGTAACATTCGGTCGGCTAGTTTCAAGCCATCTTCCAATTCTTGATAGGTTTCGGAGTGAAATTTCAAATAATCCTCAACAATTTCTTGACTCAACTGATCGATTGTTTGGGCACTTTTTTCTAAAATTAAATAGCTTTGCTTATTTTTTGCCACATGTGAATTAATTTCATTATATTTTTCTAATAGATCGTCTAACTGTGGAAGATAATTGATGAGGAAATCAGAAGCATCCAGTCGACGATTGGGCTCTTCAACGATATCTTTAAAGTAATTCTTTGAAACTTTGACGATATTGTGTCGGATTTCAATGGCGCGCATTTTAGCCGTTTTTTGAAAGTTGGCTTCAATATTAATAATCTGTTTACGCGAATCAGCCATTTGACTTCTGAAAGCTTCAATTTCTTGTTTACTTAAGCCTGCTGCTTGATAATGCTCTAGCATGTTGCGACTAGGCTTTTTGTGAGTAGGATGGAAAAATGACTTCCTGTGGGTTTTAAATGTATTCGGTTTTGTTATAAGCGCTAAAAAAGCAACCCCAGCTGAACAAAATAGAATAGCAATGCTTAGATAATATAAGCTAATGGCAGAAGCAGTAAAATAACTCTCTAAACCAATATAACCATAAGATTGGGATTGACTACTAGCAATAGCCAGACCCACTAATAAGGTAAGGACTTGACCAACATAATAGAAAAACCAAATCCATGCCGCAGAATTTATTTTACGAATAAAGTAAAAGAGAAAGGCTAAGAGAAGCCATCCGGCAACAACAGCTAAAGTGGAATAGACGAGGGCCATTATATAGTAGCTATTATAAAAAATGAATGTTAAAACATGCTCCATCACAATTAAAGTAAGTAAGGCAAGGATATTTTTCTTCAAAGTAACCGTCCAAATATCAGATAAATGATTTCCTTTTTTAACAAAATGATTGAATTTGCGAACAATATTTAGCAGAGGGCCTGCTAATAAGAATATAAAAATTATATTGATTAAAGCTAACATGATTGCAACCTCCCTTTTCTTAATTTTAGAATACCATAACTAGAAAAAAGTCTTATCGGACTTGAGGCCTATTCTTAAACTTAACCATTGAAAAGACTTGAAAGAAAGAATAGTAGTCGCTAAACTGAGTAGGAATTAATAGCTAAGGAAATAGTTTTAAGAGGTGAAAATTATGAAAGATAAGGCAGAGACAATTTCATTTATCAAAAATAATGAAACACTATCTGTTAACCAAATCTACGATGGGGCCATTTTACAACTCTATCAAAATGAAGTACGTCTACCCAACGGTCAAACGGCAAAACGTGAGTTGATTCATCACCTGCCAGCAGTGGGTATATTAGCTGAAACAAAAAACAATGAAATTGTCCTGGTTAAACAGTATCGTCCGGCTATTGCTGATGAAATTTACGAAATCCCAGCTGGAATTATCGATCAAGTAGAAGGTCAACTCGAAGAGCCTCTTATAGCCGCCAAACGTGAGTTAAATGAAGAAACGGGTTACGCTTCAGCAGAGTGGATATTTAATTCTAAATTTTATATTTCACCGGGTTATATTGATGAGGCCATATACCTTTTCTTTGCTAAATCCATTGAAGAGGCAAAAGAAAAGCTAGATCAAGATGAAAATGAAGAAGTTTCGCATTACTTATTTACGGCCCAACAAGTGAGGGAAATGATTAATAATGGTGAAATCATTGATTTAAAAACTTTATATGCTTTAAGCATTTGGTTAAATAGTTTGGAGGTTTAGTTATGGGACTATTTTCAAGCAAAAAGAAAAAACACGACGATTATCAAGCTTATTTAAATTATGAGCAAGAAGGAAATGATCGTTTAAATCATCAGCCTTCTTCAAACAACCAAGTGGATTCCTTTGATCGGTCGATCTATTCAGAAGATAGTGAGCTCTACCATGAATTTATTAATCGGGCAGAAGCGATGGATGATTCACAACCTTATCCAAATTATTATGAGGAAGTGACTTCACAATTTGATAGTCAGAATGACTTTGACATGACTAATGAGATGGATGCAGAAGGAGATGGAGTATACAAAGCTTTTAATGAGCAATCAGTTGATAAAGACCAAGCAAGTTCACTCGAGGATTATCACCATCAATCAATGGGGGAAGATATTAGTTCTATTAGAAAAAGAGCTAAATATTCAGCTAAAATTGACCGTTTTTTAAATAATGGCATTATCATAGTAGGTGTTCTATTAGTCTTAGTTTTGTTAATCGCTTTTTTGGCATAGGAGGGGTGGTTAGATGAAAAAAATTGGAATTATTGGTGCAATGGAAGAAGAAATTCGTCTCTTAAAAAATGAACTATCAAATTTAGAAGTTCATAATTACTATGGCTTTGAGTTTTATCAAGGAAGATTGAGTGGTAAAGAAGTTGTCCTAGTTCAATCAGGAATTGGAAAAGTTAATGCTAGCCTTTCAACTGTTTTAATGGTTGATCATTTTGAGGTGGATTTAATTATAAACACTGGAAGTGCCGGAGGTCTGTCACCAGACTTATCAGTGGGTGACTTGGTGATTGCTGATGGTTTAATCCACCACGATGTAAACCTTTTAGTCTTTGGATACGACCAAGGTCAAATGGCTGGCATGCCGACAATATATCAACCAGATGAAGATACCAGTCAATTGGCCTATCGATTGGCTAAAGAGAAAGGACAAACCGCAATTAGAGGACTGATTGCTTCAGGAGATCAATTCATTAGTGACAGTCAACAAGTAAACAATATTCGTCAAGTTTTTCCTAACGTAAAAGCAGTTGAGATGGAATCAGCGGCTATCGCACAAGCTGCCTATATTCTAAAAACACCATTTATTATCATTCGTTCAATCTCCGATAAAGCAGATGAAGAAGCTGGAATAAGTTTTGATGAATTTATTTTATTGGCCGGACGCAAATCAGCTGAGATGGTAATCGATTTACTGAGTAAAATTGATTAAAAAAACTTGCTAATCTTTTATTAATCGGTATAATAAAAAGAGTGTAAAATAATGCAGCATAGAAAAAGAAAGCGCGTCAACAGTTAGTAACGTCAACGTTAATGAGTAACCACGGCTGCACAAGGTGAAAAACTAACTGCACGCATTCGATTTTCTAACCACTTATTTTACTCCAATACATATTTTATGGAGGAATTTTAATGTCACGTTATACAGGACCCTCATGGAAACAATCTCGTCGTTTAGGAATTTCATTAACTGAAACTGGTAAGGAGTTATCAAAACGTCCGTTCCCACCAGGACAACACGGTAATCAACGTAAAAAATTATCAGAATATGCTTTACAAAAAAATGAAAAGCAAAAATTACGCTTTATGTATGGATTAAATGAACGTCAATTCCGCACTTTATTTAATCGCGCTGGCAAAATCTCCGAAGGTAAACATGGTGAAAACTTCATGGTTATGTTAGAGCGTCGTTTAGATAACTTAGTTTATCGATTAGGTTTAGCTACTACTCGTCGTCAAGCACGTCAACTAGTAAACCACGGCCATATTACTGTTGATGGCAAGCGTGTAGATATCCCGTCATATATTGTTGAACCAGGACAAGTAATTAGTGTTCGTGAACGCTCACGTAATTTAGCTATTATCAAGGAAGCATTAGAAACAACAGTTACTCGTTTAGAGTTTGTGAACTTTGATGCAGATAAATTAGAAGGTAGCTTAGTTCGTTTACCATTACGTAGCGAATTAAATGCTGAAATTGATGAAGCCCTAGTCGTAGAATACTACAATAAATTAGGCTAAATCTTAAAGAGATTGTTACATAAGATTGGGAGCTTTCCCAATCTTATTTTTTTCCATTAGAGCCTAAGGAAGTTTTTTTATTGAACAATGCCTTTAAAAGAAAGCCTTCAAATGTTATAATGTATGGTGATTATTTATGCAAAAGGCCAATAGGCAGGGGATTAGAAATAAGTAGAGGAGCGAAAAGGAATGAGTATTAAATTCACGGACATCCTGTTCTTGATCATTGTAGCAATACTCTTAATCTATGGATTAATTTATTATTTCCGTACACAGAGAAAGAAAGAAATTAAAGATTTGGAACAACGTAAAGATGAAATGATGTCTATTTCTGTTGCTGACCAGCTCTTTACTTTGAAGAATATGAATCTATCTGGTCAAACAAAAAGAAAATATGAAAGTTTAGTGGCTACTTGGCAAACCATTACCAACTTTCAATTTACTGAAATAGAAGCCGCTTTGGTAGGTTCTGAACAATTTGTAGAACAAATGAATCTAGTGAGAGCAAAAAACGCACTAAATCAAGCACGTGAAATTCTTGATGAAACAGAAATTCAAGTTCATCAATTGCACCAGGAATTAACAGAATTATTGGCAACAGAGGATGAAAATCAAGAACGTTATGAAGCCTTACTTGAACGTTATCAAACTGCTCGCAAAAGTGTCATGAATCATTCTTTTGATTATGGGCCAGCGATTGAAACGCTTGAAAAAAACCTTCAATATTTAGAGTTGAACTTCACTAAATATAATGAACTAACTGCTAACGGTGATCATCTAGATGCTCAAGATATGCTAGATAACTTAGAGGCTGACTTATCGTCATTTGAAGAAATCTTACAAAAGATTCCAAGTATGTACGATAAGATTCAAAGTGAATATGAAGATTCACTTGAAGATATTAGAGATGGCTACGAAAAAATGGTGGCTAGTCGCTTTAACTTTGATAATATTAATGTTTTAGAAGAAATTGATAAAATTCAAGAGCAGTTAAACCAAGCCAAAAACGAGATTAAAAATGCTGATTTAGCTGACGCTAAAACCTTAATGGACAAAGCAGAGCGTGAAATTAATTCCTTATACGATCAGTTAGAATCAGAAATTATGGCTAAAGAATATGTGAATAGTCACCTTCATCAATTGAAGGGACGAATTGAAGCAGTAACTGAAAACAATCGTTATGCAGGAATAGAAGTCGATCGGATCTCTCAATCTTACATCTTACATAATAATGAATTAGACCAAGTCAATGACTTAACCGAAAGAATTCGCTTAGAGTATCAAAAATTCAAAGATATGGAAGTTGATATTGAACAAAATCATGCCGTATTTACTCAAATAGAAAGCAAAATGCGTAAAATCGAGCGTTCTATTGAAGAAATAGCAGATGAACAAAATCAGTTAGTAAAATCGATAGCTGGCTTAACCAGTCGAGAGAAAGAAGCTAAATCAAATCTTGATTTATATGAACTAGACCTTAGAAATATGAAGCGTAAGTTAGAAAAAAACCATTTGCCTGGCTTACATGATAGCTATTATGAATTGTTTTATAAGGTAACTGATCATATTGAGAACCTCTCTCAACAACTCAATCGTGTCCGAGTGGATATGAATCAAATTGATGAGATGGAAGGTAATTTAGAACAAGGTTTAGATGAATTGGAGGCAATGACTGAAGAAACCATCGATTCAGCCATGCTCACCGAATATATGATTCAACATTCCAATCGTTTTCGCTACGATTACCCAGAGGTAGACCAAGCAATTAAAGAAGCGCAATACTACTTCCACCAAGAATTCCGTTACCGTGAAGCTTTGGCAACCATTGAAAAAGTCCTTCGTCAAGTCGATCCAGATGCACCGACGCAAGTTCGAAGGATGTATCATCAAGAAAAACAAATCCGATTTTATTAAAAGTAAAGTCCGAATAGATTCCTTGGTTTTGGGATCTGTTCGGTTTTTTCTTGAGTCAATTGTCGTTACTAAATAGAAGTAAGAAAGGATTACAGATGTTATATTTTGATCATGCCGCAACCACTCCAGCTCGTGCTACTGTTTTAGACACCTACAATCAAGTAGCTCAAAAATATTTTGCTAACCCTTCAAGTGCCCACAAATTAGGTCAAGAGGCCAATAGTCTGTTGAATAATGCTCGGCAACAAATTGCAGACTTATTACTTTTTAAAAGCAATGAAATCTTTTGTACCTCATCAGGGACTGAATCTAACAATTGGACACTTCAAAGTCTATTATCAGCTCACGCTAAGCTTCATCCTAATAGGCGACAAATTATCCTATCAGCTATTGAGCACCCTTCTATTCGCTCGCAAATTGACCACTTAAAAACAAGAGGCTTTGAAGTAATCCTAGCACCGGTGGATCATAATGGTCAATTGGATTTAAACAGCTTTGAAAATCTACTGAGTGATCAAGTATTACTTGTTTCTACTATGTTAGTCAATAATGAGGTAGGATCTTTTTTACCAGTTGAACCATTGGCACAAAAATTAGAAAACTATCCACAAATCCTTTGGCATGTTGACGCTGTTCAAGCCATAACTTGTAGGATGAAAGCTATGCATCATAGTAGAATTGATTTATTAACTCTTTCTAGCCATAAATTTCACTCGGTAAGAGGGGTGGGACTCTTAGCCATTCGCCAACGTGTTACGAAAGCACCTTTATTATTTGGAGGCGGTCAAGAGTTTGGTATGCGCTCTTCTACTGAAAACCTACCAGCGATTGTAGCAACGGCCAAAGCTTTAAGATTAGCTTGGGAAAACCAAGCAGAAAGTATCAAACACATAAATCATTATCGCACTCAAATAACTCAAGCACTTAAAAAAATGAATTGGCAAGTCTTTGGTGGTAGCCAGGAGCAAGTGAGTCCACATATTATCTGTGCGGCCTTTCCAGGTGTGCCAGGCGAGGTATTACTTCAAGCTTTTTCCAATGCTGATATCATGATTTCGACAACTTCTGCTTGCTCAAGTCGTAAGAAAAATGACCATCATACCCTTAAAGCGATGGGCATTGATAACAATTTAGCTAATTCTTCAATAAGAATTTCTTTATCGCAGACAACCAGCCAAGCAGAAGTAGATCAATTAATTAAACCAATCCATGAGATTTCAACAAAGTTTAAGCAAGATTTGAAAGGAGCCTAAAAGATTGAAAGAGATGTTAATTCACTATGGGGAGCTCTCAACAAAAGGGCGTAACCGTAAAATGTTTCAAAATAAAATTGCTGAGCATATACGCTATAAAACCAAACATTTAGAGAAAATTAAAATTCATGCACATCATGATTTCATGCATCTTTATTGGCACGAAACAGCTTACGATGAACTGATTGAAATCATTAAAACAATTCCAGGAATTCAAAGGTTTGAACCTGTTTTTCCTGTTGAAAAGGATCTTCAAGAAATTGGAAAAAAAGCCCTTGAACTTTTTGCTGAGTTAAATGTTCAACCGGGAGATAGCTTTAAAGTAATTGCTAAGCGATCGGATAAGAACTTTGAGCATGATAGTATTGCCATTCAAAGAGAAATAGGGAGCATCATTCTGCAAGCCCATCCGGAATTAACGGTTGATCTGAGAAAAGCTAAACACAAAGTGGTCATATCCATCCATCAAGATATAGCCTATCTCAGTTTAAAAAATTATCCAGGTATGGGTGGCTTACCTTATGGTTCAAGTGGGAAAGGCTTATTAATGCTTTCGGGTGGTTTTGATTCACCGATTGCTGGTTATCAAATGATAAAAAGGGGAATGAAGTTGGAAATGGTTCATTTTGCCAGTCCACCTTATACTTCTTTACAAGCGCTTGAAAAAGCTAAACGATTAACAGCAGTTCTCGCTCAGTACGCCACTGCGATTACTTTTCACGAGGTTCCTTTTGCTCATATTCAGTTGGCGATTCGAGAACATGTTCCCGACAATTTATCCATGACTATTATGCGTCGGATCATGTTACGCCTAATGGATGCTTTGTTAAAAGAGCATAAAGCCCGAGCAATTGTTAATGGGGAGTCGCTAGGTCAAGTTGCCTCACAAACTTTACAATCGATGCAAGTGATTAATGAAGTGACCCATTCTTTAATATTAAGACCTTTAATTGCAGTTGATAAAAATGATATAATAGCAATGGCTGAAACCATTGGAACTTACGATATTTCTAATGAGCCCTATGAAGATTGCTGTACGGTCTTTGCACCAAAGTCACCTTGGACTAAGCCTAGACTTCATACTGTTAAAGAGTATGAGGCGCTCTTACCAATTGACCAACTAGTGAAAGAAGCCTTGGAAAATATCAAGACAAGTGAAATCACTGCTAGTTATCAAAGCGAAGCGGCTACAGCCTTCAATGATTTATTATAAGTTGTTGTCGCAAGAATTCATTAAGAAAGAGGAGTAATTATGACAGAAATTAAAACAATCAATACAAAAAAAGCCCCAGCAGCAATTGGACCATACTCTCAAGCAAAACAAGTAGGAGAGCTACTTTTCTGTTCAGGTCAAATCCCAATCAATCCAGCCTCAGGTGAAATAGAAGCAAAAGAAATAACAAATCAAACAAAGCAAGTAATTGCTAATATCGATGCTCTACTAAATGCAGCAGGATACTCTGCAGAAAATGTTGTAAAAACCACATGTTTCTTGGCAGATATGGGTGATTTCGCCGTTTTTAATGAAATTTATGCTGAATATTTCACATCCAAACCAGCTCGTTCAGCAGTGGCTGTTAAGACCTTACCTAAGAATGTTTTAGTAGAAATTGAAGTAATCGCTAGTTTATAATTTATAAGATATTAAAAAGAGCTGTCTAACGACTGATGTAAGTGGTTGTTGACGGTTCTTTTTTAAAATTTAAAGGAGATTGAAAATAATGATCGAAAATCAGATCAAAGAATTTGCTCAAATCATTCAGAAAAGTCGCAAGATTGTCTTTTTTGGTGGAGCCGGTGTTTCAACCGCATCTGGTATTCCAGATTTTCGTTCTGCAGATGGTTTGTTTATGCAAGAAACCAATTACCAATACTCAGCGGAAGAAATAATCTCGCATTCCTTCTATAAACAACATCCTCAAATCTTTTTTGAATACTATTTTGAGCATTTAGTCTATCCAGAAATACAACCCAATTTGGCTCATTTTTTTCTGAAAGAATTAGAAAACAAAGGAAAAGAAGTGACAGTTGTCACCCAAAATATCGATGGCCTCCATCAAAAGGCTGGTTCAAGTCGAGTCTTAGAACTTCATGGGTCTGTTTTAAATAATTTTTGTACGCAATGTGGTAGCTACTATGCTCTGGATCAATTAGAAAAAGATGCTCAGGGCATTCCACGCTGTCCTAAAGATCAAGCGATTATTAAGCCGGACGTGGTGTTATATGAAGAAAGCTTGAATGAAGAGACCATTAATCAATCAATCCAAGCCATTAGTCAAGCAGACCTCATGATTATCGCAGGAACTTCCTTAAATGTTTATCCGGCCGCTTCATTTATTCATTATTTTAGAGGAGATTCTCAAGTAATCATTAATCAGACACCGATTCTAATTAGCAAGCCCAATGCTTTGATTTTTGAAGATAAAATTGAGTCAGTTTTTCAGTTAGTGAAAGATTATTTAGCAAATAATGATTAAATGGCGAAGGCCTTGTTCAAAGCTGTAAAGAATGATAAAATAAGTCCAACTTAAATTTTAATTTGACTAAGAAGAGAAGAGTAATTCATCACCATCCAGAGAGGAAACCTTGCGCTGAAAGTTTCTCGATGAATGAAGGTAGCTTGGAGTCATAAGACATGAGAAATCAACAATAGTGTCTTACGGAGTCTGCTCCGTTAACAAGAAAGAGTGATTAAGTAACTTTTTACTTGATTAAATTTAGGTGGTACCACGTAATTGACGTCCTATGCAAAGCATAGGATTTTTTTTATGAAAATGAATTAAGGAAGGTGTAACGATGGTAGAAAATACGAAGCAAATGCCAAGTAAGTACCAACCTCAGACGGTTGAAGCAGGTAAATATCAAAAATGGATAGAACAAGGTGTATTTAAGCCTTCAGGAGATTCTAAAACAGAGCCATATTCAATTGTAATTCCACCCCCTAACGTAACGGGTAAATTACATTTAGGTCACGCTTGGGATGTGACTTTGCAGGATATGATTATCCGTTCTAAAAGAATGCAAGGCTATGATACTTTATGGTTACCTGGTATGGACCATGCTGGAATTGCGACTCAAGCTAAAGTGGAAGAGCGTTTAGCAGAAGATGAAAACTTAAGTCGTCATGATTTAGGGCGGGAGAAATTCCTAGAAAAAACTTGGTCTTGGAAGGAAGAATATGCAACTATTATCCGCCAGCAATGGGGGAAAATGGGTATTTCAGTCGATTATGCGCGTGAACGTTTTACACTGGATGACGGTTTAAACAAAGCAGTTAATAAAGTCTTTGTTAAACTTTATGAAAAAGGACTTATCTATCGGGGAGAATATATTATTAACTGGGATCCAAAAGCCCAAACGGCTCTATCCGATATTGAAGTGATCCATAAAGATGTACCAGGTGCTTTTTATCATGTTAATTATCCAATGGTTGGTAGTGATGAAGTGGTTCAAATTGCCACCACCCGTCCTGAAACACTTTTAGGTGATACAGCGATTGCTGTACACCCTGCTGATGAGCGTTATCAACATTTGATCGGTAAAAAAGTACTCTTACCATTAATGAATCGTGAAATTCCTGTCGTAGCAGATGAGTATGTGGATCGAGAATTTGGTACAGGTGTAGTGAAGATTACCCCAGCTCATGACCCGAATGACTTTGAAGTCGGTAACCGTCATCATCTACCACGAATGAATGTGATGAAAAAAGATGGCACTATTAACGAATTAGGTGGAAAATATGCAGGCATGGATCGCTTCGATGCACGCAAGCAAATTGTAAAAGATTTAAAAGAGCAAGGCTACTTAGTTAAGATTGAAGAACATACGCATTCAGTGGGCCATTCTGAGCGTTCTGGGGCGGTCGTAGAGCCTTATCTATCTACTCAGTGGTTTGTCAAGATGAAACCTTTAGCCCAGCAAGCTTTGGCTAATCAAGCAACCGATCAAGCAGTTGAATTTTACCCACCACGCTTTAATCAAACTTTCCAAACTTGGATGGAAAATGTTCATGATTGGGTGATCTCACGTCAACTTTGGTGGGGACATCAAATTCCAGCCTGGTACCATAAAGAAACAGGTGAAGTTTATGTTGGCGAACAAGCCCCCAGTGATGAAGAAAATTGGTTAAGAGATCCGGATGTTTTAGATACATGGTTCTCATCTGCCTTGTGGCCATTTTCAACCATGGGTTGGCCAGAAGAAGGTCACGATTATCGTCGCTACTTCCCAACCAGTACCCTAGTGACCGGTTATGATATTATTTTCTTCTGGGTGTCGCGTATGATTTTCCAATCTTTAGAGTTTACGGGTAAACGACCTTTCCAAAATGTTTTAATTCATGGATTAATCCGTGATAGCCAGGGGCGTAAGATGTCAAAATCGCTAGGCAATGGAATTGATCCAATGGACGTTATTGATGAATATGGGGTGGATTCCCTTCGCTGGTTCTTAGCCACAGGGTCGACTCCCGGACAAGATATTCGTTACTCCACTGAAAAGATGGGAGCAGCTTGGAACTTTATTAATAAAATCTGGAATGCTTCACGTTATGTATTAATGAATGTGGGTGATTTAACCATTGAAAATTTAGAAATCAAGCAAGATTTGACACTTGCCGATCAGTGGATTCTTTCCCGTTTACAAACAACAATTGAAGAAGTAAGCCGTTTATTTGAACGCTTTGAATTTGGAGAAGCAGGTAGGGTCTTATATCATTTCATTTGGGATGATTACTGTGACTGGTATATCGAAATGACTAAAGAACAGTTGCAAGATCAAGAACATGATCATTTTGCCACTAAATCAGTTCTTGTTTATGTTTTGGACCAATTCTTACGTCTATTACATCCAATTATGCCCTTTGTAACTGAAGAAATTTGGCAGCAAATTGCTCCACAAGCTGCATCAATCGTTACAGCAGCTTATCCAACCGTTAAAGAAGAATACAAAAACGATATTGCTGAAAAACAAATGCAGGAATTGATTGAAGTCATTACAGCGGTGCGTCAAATCAGAAATGAAATGAACACACCATTATCTAAAGCTTTAAAAATGATTATTAAAGTTCAAGATAAGGGTATTGAAGAAAGTTTAGAAAGTAACCGGGCATACATTAATCGTTTCTGTCACACAGACCACTTAGAAATTGCCGCTAATCCTGAAATAGAAGGAGAAATGGTTACACAGACACTTTCATTTGCACAAATTTTCATCCCATTAGCTGGATTAGTCAAAATAGAGGATGAGATTAAGCGCTTGGAGCAAGAAGTCACTAAGTTAGAAAAAGAAGTCGAACGTCTAGTGAAGAAACTTTCGAATGAAGGATTTGTTGCTAAAGCACCTGCTCAAGTAGTTGAAGGTGAACGCACTAAATTAGCTGAATATGAACAAAGGTTAAAAGCAGTGCAAGAAAGAATTGAAGAATTAAAACCATTAATCTAAAAAGTTAGAAAAAGAGGAATCAAAATGACGTTTACAAATGTTGATGAGGCGACTCATTGGTTGTTAAACCAAATCAATCCTATCCCAAGACCTGATATGACTAAAATGTATCAAGCTTTGGAATATGTGGGAAATCCTCACAAAGATTTACCAATTATCCATATCACCGGGACTAATGGTAAAGGATCAACGGTAGCTTATTTAAGAGATTTACTGTCGAGCCAGGGCTATAAAGTAGGATCTTTCACCTCGCCACATATTGAGCGGTTTAATGAGAGAATTACTTTTGATGGTCAACAAATTAGTGACGAAGCGCTCATTCGTTTAACCAATCAATTGGTTGAATTAAATGATTACATGGAAGCCTACTCTCCTTATGGTCGTTTAATATATTTTGAACTATTTACTATTATGATGTGCTTATATTTTCAAGAAAAAAAACCGGATGTTTGCTTGATCGAAGCAGGAATCGGAGGCATGTCGGATTGTACTAATGTTTTAGACGGAGAGATTGCCGTTGTTACTTCTATTGGTATGGATCACGCGGATATGTTAGGAGACACCTTAGAGTCCGTTGCTCTTGAAAAAGCGGGCATCATCAAGCCGCAAAAAGAGGTTGTCACAGGACTTATTCAAAAAAGTCCTCTAAGCATTATTGATAAATGGGCAAATGCTCGCACAGCTGTCCACCACTCTTATGACCAAACTTTCGGTGTCAAAAATATTATCAAGTTAAGCCCTTTTAAGACTCAATTCCAATTTTGGACTGACAGTCAAGCAATTCCACAAGAAGCTTTTGAAATAAATATGGTGGGAGATCATCAGGTGAGAAATGCGGCCGTTTCTTTGCAAGTATTTATTTCATGGATGGCTCACCAAAAGCAAACGATTGATTGGCCCAAAGCGAGAGAGGCTTTGCAAAAGACAAAATGGATTGGTCGATTAGAAAAGATTTTT
Source organism: Facklamia sp. P12945 (assembly GCF_050409485.1). Classification (NCBI taxonomy): domain Bacteria; kingdom Bacillati; phylum Bacillota; class Bacilli; order Lactobacillales; family Aerococcaceae; genus Facklamia; species Facklamia sp. P12945. The sequence goes on along the minus strand of NZ_JBNUPJ010000009.1, from coordinate 6,825 downwards.
GAAAATCCATACATCTTTTTAGATGGGGCGCATAATATGGAAGGGCTGACCGCACTGAAAAGTGTGGTAGATGAGAATTTTTCTGCTTTCGAGATCACCATTATTTATGGAGGTTTAAAGAAGAAAAATCAAGCAGAACAAGTTCCTTTATTGTTGAATTTTCATGCCGAAAAAGTTTATTTGACTTCCTTCCACCATTTCGAAGCTATGAAAGAAAAAGATTTTGCAGAAGTTTTACAAGCCGAATCAATTGTCAATCGTCATAAAGCCCATTACGTTGATGATTGGAAAAGTTGGATGAATGATTATCAATTAAATAATCAAAATAATAAGCAGGCCCTCTTATTAATAACGGGCTCTCTATACTTTGTCTCAGAAGCTAGAGCCTATCTCTTAGCTAACCAAATGATTTAACTTATTGAATAATAGCGAGCACTTTTCCTCCTTACTTCTTGTATTTATTGATACTAGCAGTAAGGGGGAATTCTTTTGTCATCGAATAACTCTTGTATCCGTCAAATGACCCAGCAAGACCAGCCGCGCGAACGTCTCAGACAATACGGTGCTAAAAATTTATCCAATCATGAATTGTTGGCTATTCTCCTTAGAACAGGAAGCAAAAAAGAAAATGTCTTAAACTTAGCCATTCGTTTGCTTAGTCATTTTGAACCACTCAACACTTTAAAAATTGCCTCACTTAGTGAACTCCAATCGATTAAAGGAATTGGTCCTGCTAAAGCAGTTGAGATAAAAGCAGCGATTGAGTTTGGGAGTAGAGTGCAAGATGCCCAATTTAAAAAACAGGGCGTTCTAACTTCAACTTCTCAAGCAGGGCAATGGTTGATTAAAGAGATGGGAGACCTTCATCAAGAACATTTAGTCGCTCTTTTTCTAAATAGTAAGAATGAAATTATCAAAAAACAAACCATCTTTATCGGTTCGGTCAATAGTTCGGTAGCTTGCCCAAGAGAAATTTTTAAAGAAGCGGTAAAATATCCAACTGCAAGGCTAATTATTGCTCACAACCATCCTTCTGGTAATCCAGATCCTTCACAGGCAGATTTGCTATTTACCAAGCGAATGATAGCGTGTGGGGAGATGATGGGGATTGAACTTTTGGATCATTTGATTATTGGAAACGATTGCTATTTGAGTTTGCGTGAAGCGAGTGATTGTTTTATTTAGTTATCTTTAAATGCTAAATGATAAAATACTTGAAAACTATTGAAATAGAATAACAAGCTATGTTAGAATTTAGATATGTTTTTGTAAGGGGTATCATAGTTTGGGAATTCCACTTCGTACCAAGAGCAAGAATATAATTAATACAGGTGCTTAGGCACGAGGAGGATATTTGTAAATGGAACAAGGTACAGTAAAATGGTTTAACGAATCTAAAGGTTTTGGCTTTATCGAACGTGAGGGTGACTCAGACGTATTTGTACACTTCTCAGCCATCCAAGGTGAAGGCTTCAAAACTTTAGCAGAAGGACAAGCAGTTCAATTCGAAGTTGAGGAAGGCGCTCGTGGACCTCAAGCAGTTAATGTTGAAAAATTAGCCTAGACTTTCGACCAATCTAATCTATCGAATCAAAAAATACCGTAAGGGAACTAAACAACCTTGCGGTATTTTTTGATAGCTATAATCGTGCTCAAGCAGTTGTTTAAAAACCAAATGAAATTTCCAAAATTTAAAATTCAGTTGAGCAAAGAAAGGGTTCGCTAGTTTTTAAACTTTTTTTTTGCTATAATTTACAAAGCTATTGCTATTATTTGAAAGGCGGATGAATGCATGGGGATTTTTGGCAAACAGCAAATTGGAATTGACTTAGGCACTTCAACAACCATCATTTACATTGCACGAAAGGGTATTGCATTGCGCCAACCCTCTATAGTAGCAATTGACAAAGAATCAGGAGAAGTTGTTGCCTATGGAAAAGAAGCATCGAAACTAGTTGGAAGAACGTCAAACCGTTATGAAATGATTTACCCCATTCGTAAGGGCGTTATCGCTAACTTCTCAATGACCAAAATGATGTTGGGCCATTTTATTACTCAAGCCTTACGTCATTCCTTCTCAAAACCAGAAGTTGTCATTAGTTCGCCAAGCCAAATTTCTAAAGTAGAAAGAAAGGCACTAATTGATGCAATCAAATCATTAGGAATCAACCGAGCAATGATTGTTGAGGAGGCTTTTGTAGCAGCTCTAGGAGCGAATTTAGCAATTGAAGAAGCAAGAGGAAAAATGATTGTGGATATCGGTGGAGGTACTACCGACATCGCCACTTTATCATATGGCGAGATTGTAGATTCCTTAACGCTTAGTGCAGCCAGTAATAATATGAATGAAGAAATTCAATCTCAAGTTCGCCAAGAACACAATTTAATTATAGGAAATTATACGGCAGAGACTTTAAAAATAGTGATAGGGGAAGCCTTGTATGATCCTAAAGAAGAAAATGATCATTTAATTGTAAAAGGTAGAGATGTTATAACCGGCGTGCCCAATGAAGCCAAAGTATCCACTCAGACAGTTGCAAAAGCAATTGATGTAGTAATTCATCAAATTATTTTAGGAATAAAACAGGTGTTAGAATTAACCCCCCCTGAATTATCTGCAGACATCATGGAAACAGGTATTATTTTGACTGGTGGCGGGTCTTTACTTAAACATCTACCAGAACGAATTGAAAAAGAATTAGGTCTTTCTGTACGAAGAGCCGATTTACCCATCGACTGTGTCGCTATGGGTGCAGGACGTATGTTTAATGAGTTGGATCGTCAATCATCAGCGATTGAGCGGAGTTTAAGATAATTGTTTACTAGTAGAAAGAAGGCAAAATATGCTTAATAATAAGAAGTTAATTGGAATTCTTCTGGGTGGGATTGTCATTAGCAGTTTAATCGCTTATTCTCTTTTCAATGGAACGAATAATGTAGTCAAAACAGCTGTTAATGAAACAATCTCCTGGACCGGTAGAGTTTTTTCTGAACCAGTAAGCATGGTGGTTCAGTTTGTGAATTCTGTGGACGATTTAGTCAATACTTTTGAAGAAAATGAAGCACTCAAATCAAAAATTGATAAATCTTATGAAATGCAAGTGCGTATTGCCGATTTGGAGACTGAAAATGAAAAATTACGACAAGAACTTGACTTGTCAGAAACTCTTTCTAAATTCACCAGTATTCATGGTACTGTTATTTCAAGAAATCCTGATCAATGGACAGAAACCCTTATTATCAATTTAGGCTCCAAACAGGGTATGGAAGAAAATATGGCTGTTATGGCTGGAAACGGTCTGATTGGACGTATTATAGAGGTATATCCTTCATCTTCTAAGGTTCTTTTATTAACTAGCAACCAATCAAAAGACGGTATGGTATCGGCTCGTGTTCAAACGGATAAAGATGGATCTTCTGCAATTGGTGTGATCAGTGACTATGACCCGAAGGATAAAGAATTCATCATGACTCAAGTTTTGCCAGATGCTAAAGTAAAAGCGGGAGATATGGTCATTACTTCTGGTTTAGGGGGGGTAATACCAGCCTCGCTCTTTGTTGGAGAAGTTACCCAAACAGAAATGGATGCCCAAGGATTATTCCAAACGGTAAGAGTAAAACCGGCTGGAGAGATGACTGATATTCGATTTGTAACAGTGATCTTACGTGAAGGAGCTCAGCAAGATGAATAATTTTTCGACTAAATTTGGCTATCAAAGAGAAAGAAACATTGTGGGTATTGTTCCACTTGTCTTACTCTTTGCCTTAGTAATCGATTCAGCCCTGCCCTCTATCTTTCCCACAGCCTTTTTAGGAAATGAACAAATCATTGTTTCACATCTACTGCTCTATTTTATTGTAACCTTTTCCTTTTATTTACGTAATACTTCAATTATGATCTATGCTTTCTTTGTAGGGTTAATAGCAGATGCTTATAATTCAACCATTTTAGGCCTATACGCCATTCTTTATTTTCTCATCGCATATTTTATTCTTTCAATCAGGCGTCACTTTCCACGCAACGCTATTATCCATATGATGTTATTTATCGTTTCAATAACTATTATTGATTTCGTTGTTTATCTTTTCTATCAACAAGTAGGACTAAGTAGGCTTCTTTTTGAAGACTATGTTGTGATGCGTTTAGGACCAACTCTAATCTTTAATATGGCCTTAACCTTTTTCATGTATCTTCCTAATCGGTTGCTTGTGCGTTGGTTAGGTTATGATGATCATATTATCTTTTAAAAGAAGATCGGGAACTATTTCCCGGTTTTTTTATGCATTTGAAATAAAATGTTATAATTAAGAGAATAAAACAACAAAAGAGGAGGAATTATTATGGCGATCAATCACTCTTTATTAAAAGATGATTTATATCAAGCGGTAAATGGGGAATGGCTAGAAGAAGCGGTGATTCCTTCAGACAAACCAGCTACAGGTGGATTTATGTCATTAGCCGAGAAAGTTGAAGAAGTTTGTTTGAAGGATATCAACGCGTTAGTTGAAGGCAAACTAACTACTACGGATCCTTTAATGTTAGAGTTTATCAAGCTTTATAAAAAAGCACTTGATTTTGAATATCAAGAGAAAGACAATTTGGCAGAAGCTAAAGATTTTTTAAATAGTATCCTTTCACAAGCAGATTATCAAGCTATTACAGCTAAAATGGTAGAACTATTAAACTATAAATTACCTTCGTTAATTAACTTATCCGTTGAACCAGACATGAAAAAAGCGGAACAAAATTGCCTTTATATGGATGTCCCAAGGTTAATTTTGCCAGATACTCCATATTACGATGAAGAAAATGAAAAAGGACAATTTCTTTTGAACATATACCAAAAACAAAGCGAAGAATTATTAATAAGTCTTGGTTATAATAAGGACCAAAGTCAACAATGGGTAAAAAACTGTATAGAATTTGATCGTAAATTAGCTAGCTATCAGAAAACGCAAGAAGAATTAGCGGACTATACCCAAAATTATAATGCACGATCCATTGCTGAAGTGAAAGATTATTGTCAAGAAATTGCAATTGATTCTTTTATTAAGCAGATTATCAAAGAAGTGCCAGAAAAAATTATTGTTACTCAACCTTCTTTTTTTGAACATCTAGATGAAATTGTTCAGTCGGATAATATTGAACTTCTTAAATCTTGGATAATAGTAAGCACAATTAATGACCTATCCGGAGTGTTAGGTGAAGATTTTCGTTTAAAAGGCAGTGAGTTTTCATTGGCTCTATCGGGAACGCCTGAACCGATGAAAGCGAAAAAATTTTATTTTTACCTAGTAAGGGATCTGTTTGATCAAGTGATAGGCACCTATTATGGCAAAAAATATCTAGGATTCGAAGCTCGTAGGGATATAGAGAGCATGCTCAAAGCGATGATTGAAGTTTACAAAAAAAGATTGGAAAAGAACCAATGGTTAAGTGATGAAACCATTCAATTAGCAATTAGAAAGTTAGAAAAATTTAACTATCTAATTGGCTTTCCAAACGACTATCCAGAATATTATAAAGACTTAAAAGTGAATGCAGAGAGCTCTCTTTTTAAAAATTGTTTATCGTTAAAGAGGATTCATCAAAAGGACCATTTTTCACAATACAAGCAAGCGGTGGACCGAGATAAATGGTTGATGCCAGCAGATAGAGTGAACGCCTATTACAATCCCACTTTAAACAATATTTGTTTCCCAGCCGCTATTTTACAAGCTCCTTTCTATAGTCTGGATCAATCAAGAGCGGCGAATTATGGAGGAATTGGAGCTGTCATAGCTCATGAGATTTCGCATGCTTTCGATAATAATGGCGCTAAAATTGATGAAAATGGTAACTTGAATAACTGGTGGGCTGAGCAAGACTTTGAAGCTTTTAACCAAAAAGCTCAAGCGATGGTTGATCAATGGGATGGTATGCCGTTTGGCCAAGGGAAAGTAAATGGCAAGTTAACCGTTTCTGAAAACATTGCAGATGGAGGTGGTTTGACAGCTGCATTAAATGCCTTAAAAAATGAAGGAGAAACAGATTATAAGGAGTTCTTTATCAATTGGGCCCGTATTTGGTGTCAAAAAGCGCGTCCAGAGTATGAATTAATGTTGCTTCAAGTAGATGTTCATGCACCGGCAGAATTACGCGCCAATGTCCAAGTGAAGAATCTTGATGAATTTCATGAAACATTTGAAACGTCAGAAGGGGACGGCATGTGGCTAGCTCCAGAGGAGCGCGTTCGCATTTGGTAATTTACCAAAAATATCTTTCCTTAGAATTATGTCAACCGTAAATGAAAATGTCCTGAAATTTTAAAAATTTGCGGGATAAAACTACCGCGCTTCGCTTGGTGAACTCGAGGAAAAAGATGAGAATAGAAATTCTCACTTTTTCCTCGAGTGTTCTTCTTTTATACTGGATGTGTCTGCTTCAATTGCTTAAGATACCGCTGATAAGAGGCTGCTTTCCATGGATGAGATAAAGGCGGGATAGGAATGACTTTTGGCTTAGTTTTAGGAGGCGGTGTATCGAATTCTTTCGAATAACGTTCATGTTCAGGAACGATCTTGAGTGGATACAAGGTCTCTTGATAATTGGCATATAACTCAAGATTACGCGTCTCAATGACCATCACACGCGTATGTGGAGGAAGGTATTGAACGTTACCTGAGTCATCGACACATTGGTAAGTTTGGCGATGATAGCGAATGGAATGTCCCGCATTTACAACTCTGAAATCATGTCGACAAAGTAAATAGTTCAAATTAACGCAAGGGTCTATCTTTTGAAAGACATTTCGGTTATCTTTAAGTTGGAAAGCAAATCGCTGA
>NZ_JBNUPJ010000008.1:0-66934 GCF_050409485.1 Facklamia sp. P12945 | reverse complement strand
TATACCATTCAATTAACCGTTTAAATACAAACTCCAACTTTTGAGGTTCACATCATTAAAATACTTAAGCATAGTTTTTAATTCTGATTCAAACACGAACATTAAGATAATTAAGCCTTTGTTTGTTTGAATCGAGGTTTATTAAGCACTTTTAATGTGCTACTATGCTTTTGAGGAGGCGATGAAATGGTATCGGTTGGAGTCATTATGGGGTCAAAATCAGACTGGCCTACAATGAAAATAGCCACAGAAGTGCTAACTGAATTTGGAATCGAATTTGAAAAGAAAGTTGTGTCAGCGCATCGTATGCCTGATGAAATGTTTGCTTATGCTAAAGATGCTCACAAGCGAGGTCTACAAGTTATTATAGCAGGTGCAGGGGGAGCTGCTCATCTACCGGGAATGGTTGCAAGTCAAACTACCTTGCCGGTTATCGGTGTGCCTATTAAGAGCTCTACTTTAAATGGATTGGACTCATTACTATCCATTGTTCAAATGCCAGGTGGTGTTCCGGTAGCAACAACAGCTATTGGTAAGGCAGGGGCAAAAAATGCGGGCCTATTAGCTATCCGAATTTTAAGTCTACAAGATGCTTCTTTAGTGCAGAAATTAGAGCAATACCACCGACAGATGCGTCAAATGTCCATAGAAAGTGGGCAAGAACTTGAATAATTACATTAAACCTGGTTCTACTATCGGCATTATCGGCGGCGGACAACTGGGCAAAATGTTGTCCCAATCTGCAAAGCGGATGGGATATCGCGTAGGAATTTTTGATCCAGGACAAAATTGTTCAGCCTCTCAAGTTGCAGACTTTCATTGTCAAGCAGCTTTCGATGATCAAAAAAGTCTAGCTGAATTCGCCCATCAAGTCGATGTATTAACTTTTGAATTTGAGAATATTTCTTTGGAGTCGCTTAATAGAATTGTAGAAGAGGGAGCATATCTTCCTCAAGGTTCTTCAATTTTAAGACTTACTCAAGATCGTTTAACAGAAAAAGAGTTTTTAAGAACTAGTGGTGTACCCGTTGCAGATTATTATCCAGTTAGTAGTTATGAAGAACTTAAGCAAGGTCTTGAGCAATTAGATTACCCAGCCGTCTTGAAGACAAGACGCTTTGGTTATGATGGTAAAGGACAAATCATGTTAAAGAGCGAAGACGATATAGAAGAAGCCAAACAGCTTATTGACTCAGCTCCTTGTATATTAGAAGCTTTTGTTCCTTTCGATATGGAGTTATCCCATATGGTCGTAAGGAATAAACAAGGTCAAACGCGTATTTTTCCTTTGTCTGAAAATATTCACTATAATCATATTCTTCATCAGTCGATTGTACCCGCTCGTGTTTGTGAAGCAGTGGCCAATCAAGCCTTTAAGCTGGCAAAAACGATTGCCCATAAACTGAACTTAATTGGAATTGTTTGTATTGAAATGTTTCTAGCCGACGATAAAATTCTAGTGAATGAATTGGCACCTCGACCACATAATTCAGGTCACTATACCATTGAAGCATGTCAGTATTCACAATTTGATTTACATATTCGCTCAATTTGCGGTATGACACTTCCACAAAATAAACTATTATCTCCTGTTGTAATGACAAATATTTTAGGACAAGATCAAGAGATGGTGATTGACCAATGGCCAAATCATCCCGATTGGCACCTCCATCTATATAGTAAGGGGGAAGCGCGTCAAGATCGTAAGATGGGACACATCACTCAGCTTGCTCAAAATCCTGAGAGTATTTTAAAAACATTAAAAAAGATTGACAATTGGTCTTATAAATCATAAAAATCTAAAATTTAAGGAGTTGTTCTTATGTATAAAGTAGAGGTATTCGTAACTTATAAGGAATCAATTTTAGACCCTCAAGGTGAAGCAATTAAAGGTTCTGTTCATCGTATGGGAGTTAACCAGGTTAAAGAAATTCGTCAAGGAAAATACTTTGAATTAAAAATTGAAAAAGGACAAGAAAAAATTGAGACTTTAGTTGAGGAAATCTGTGATAAAATTTTAGCTAATCCGGTAATGGAATCTTATCGTTACACAATTACGGAGGTGGAATAGGATGAAGTTTGCAGTCATTCAATTCCCAGGCTCTAACTGTGATTTAGATGCCTTTCATGCTATCAAAGATGTCATGGGGCAAGAAGTAGAATATGTTAGTCATAAGGCTGATTCCTTAGAAGGTTTTGATGCAGTCCTAGTACCTGGCGGGTTCTCATTTGGTGATTATTTACGCTGTGGTGCGATTGCTTCTCATTCTAACGTGATGCAAGCTGTTAAAGCGTTTGCTAATGAAGGCAAATTAGTCATTGGTATCTGTAATGGGTTTCAAATATTAACAGAAGCAGGACTTCTGCCAGGTGCTTTGATTCGTAACACTTCTTTAAAATTTGTTTCAAAAAAACAGCCTCTAGAGGTTGTAAATGCAGGTTCTGCCTTTACAAATGCCTATGAAGAAGGACAGATTATTACCGTTCCAATCGCTCATGGTGAGGGGAATTATGTCGTTTCAGAAGATGAACTTAAATTATTAGAAGAAAACAACCAAATTCTTTTCCGTTATGCAGGAGAAAACCCGAATGGCTCGATTGCAAATATTGCTGGGATTTCTAATAAAGAAGGCAATGTGATGGCCATGATGCCACACCCAGAACGGGCAGTTGAAGAAATAATTAATGGTACAGATGGTATTGGAGTCTTTCAATCAATGATTAATCACTATCAAACAAAGGCGGTGCAACATGGCTAAATTAAAGGAACTTTCTCCTCAAGAAGTAGAAACAAGTAAAATTTACCGTGATTGGGGATTAAAGGATGAAGAATACTTACATATCAAAGAAGATATTTTAGGACGTCAACCAAATTTTACTGAAACAGGCCTTTATGCTGTGATGTGGTCTGAACACTGTTCTTATAAAAACTCTAAGCAAGTACTTAAGAAGTTTCCAATAGATGGTCCACAAGTTCTTCAAGGACCCGGTGAAGGAGCAGGTATTGTCGATATTGGTGACCAACAAGCTGTTGTTTTTAAGGCTGAGAGTCATAATCACCCGTCTGCTATTGAACCTTATGAAGGAGCAGCAACTGGTGTCGGCGGTATCTTAAGAGATATCTTCTCTATGGGAGCTCGTCCCATCGCATCATTGAACTCCTTACGATTTGGGGAGTTAGATAATGACCGTATGCGCTATTTATTCGAAGAAGTAGTCGCCGGAATTGCTGGATATGGAAATTCAATCGGGATTCCAACAGTAGGCGGTGAAATTGCTTTTGATGATTGTTATAAGGGAAACCCTTTAGTAAATGCGATGTCTGTAGGTCTAATTGACCATGCAGATATGCAAGTAGGTCAAGCCCAAGGAATTGGAAACTCTATTGTTTACGTAGGAGCAAAGACAGGGCGTGATGGTATTCATGGAGCAACTTTTGCTTCAGTAGAATTTGACGATGAAGTGGAATCTGAACGCTCAGCTATTCAAGTAGGAGACCCATTTATGGAAAAACTCCTGATGGAAGCCTGTTTAGAAGTTATCTACAACCATAAAGAAGCTTTAGTGGGTATTCAAGATATGGGTGCGGCTGGTTTAGTTTCTTCGTCTTCAGAAATGGCTGAAAAAGCTGGCACAGGTGTAACTTTAAACCTTGACCTAGTTCCTCAAAGAGAAACGGGCATGATTCCTTATGAAATGATGCTTTCTGAATCGCAAGAACGGATGCTTTTATGTGTCAAGCGTGGTATGGAAGAAGAAATTATCAATGTCTTTAAAGAATATGATCTAGACGCTGTAGTGATTGGTGAAGTTACTGGGGATGGTCAATACCGCTTGATGCATCAAGGTAAAGAAGTAGCCAACTTACCAGTTAATTCGCTAGGAGATGGACCGGTGTATAACAATCAAGGTCAAGTACCAGAGCGTATTCGTGAATGGGCAGATAAGGGACAATTCCAACCACAAATTGATAATGCGACCCAAACATTAAAAGATATCTTACAACAGCCAACAGTCGCTTCTAAAAAAGTAGCTTACGATACTTTCGACTCGCAAGTTCGAACCTCTACTTTAGTCTGGCCAGGCTCAGACGCAGCAGTGGTTAGAATTCGTGGCACTAAAAAAGCGATTGCTATGACTGCTGATTATAATTCACGTTACATCTATCTCAATCCGGAAATTGGTAGCCAAATGGCTGTAGCAGAAGCAGCTAGAAATATCGTAGCTTCAGGTGGAAAACCTTTAGCAATTACTGACTGTTTAAACTTTGGAAGCCCAGAAAAGCCAGAAGTCTTTTATGAATTAGATAAATCAGCTGATGGTATTGCAGCAGCCTGCCGTCAATTAGATACCCCAGTTATTTCTGGTAACGTATCACTTTATAATGAGACAAATGGTCAAGCAATCTATCCTTCTCCAATGATTGGTATGGTTGGATTAATAAAAGATATCGAAAAAGTAACTACTCAATTCTTTAAAGCAGCTGGAGATGCTATTTACATGATTGGTCATACGACAGATGCCTTTAATGGATCTGAATTACAAAAAATGATGCTAGGTAAGATCGAAGGTCCTTTATTTGACTATGATTTAGCAGCTGAAAAGGCCAACCAGGAGACTGTTGCCGCGGCTATCCAAAAAGGATATCTTGCTTCTGCGCATGACCTTTCTGAAGGTGGATTAGCTGTTGCTTTAGCGGAATCAGCATTTAATACGGACTTAGGTCTAGAAGTAAAAGTGGACCTACCAGCTAGTCATTTATTCGCAGAGAACGGTTCACGCTTTATTGTTTCTGTAAGAGCTGATCAAAAAGCAGCGTTTGAAGCTGAATTTAAAGACCAATTCACTTTAATCGGTCAAGTAACCGATAAAGATCGAATTCAAATTCAAGCCAAAGACCAATTTATTGATGCCAAACGCTCAGACTTGCAACAACTATGGGAGGAAGCTATACCATGTCTTTTAAGAGGGAAGTAATCCGAGGCCAAGAAGTCGTCTCTACTGAAATCACCGATGATATATTCGATTTACCCTATGAAGAATGTGGTCTAATAGGTTTATGGAATCAAAAAGATGCCGCATTTGATGCTTACTATGGTCTACATGCCCTTCAACATCGTGGTCAAGAAGGGGCGGGAATTGCTGTCCTTAATGGCGATGAAATGCTAGCTCATCGTGACTTTGGTTTAGTGAATCAAGTTTTTAATCGCCGTCAAAAATTAGAAGAATTACCTGGAGATGCTGCCTTAGGTCATGTACGTTATGCAACTGCCGGTCTTAATGATATTAATAATATCCAACCCCTTGTCTTTCATTTCAATGATGGACCGGTTGCCATGGCTCATAACGGAAACTTAGTCAATGCTCACACTTTAAAAGTGGAACTTGAGAAAAAAGGCTCTATTTTTAATACCACTTCTGATAGTGAAGTAATTATGCATTTGATTCGTCGCTCTCAAAAAGAAAGCTTCATTGAAAAGTTAAAAGAATCTTTAAAGCAAGTGGTAGGAGGTTTTACTTATCTGTTCCTTACTGAAGAAGAATTAATTGGAGTGTGTGATCCCAATGGGTTTAGACCGTTGATTGTAGGAAGAATGCCTAATGGTGGGTATGTAATGGCTTCTGAGTCGTGCGCTTTAGACCAAATTGGTGCTTCTTATCTATTTGATGTGGAACCAGGTCAAGTGGTTTCCATTAATAATGAAGGTATCCAAAAAGAATATTATACAGAAAGCCGTCAACAAGCTATTTGCTCGATGGAGTTTATCTATTTTGCTCGACCGGATTCGAACATACATGGTATCAACGTACATACAGCTCGCAAGAATTCAGGAAAAAAACTAGCCCAAGAACAGCCGGTCGAAGCTGATATTGTAATTGGTGTTCCCAATTCATCACTTTCGGCTGCCTCAGGTTATGCAGAGGAAGCTGGTATTCCTTATGAAATGGGTCTTATTAAGAACCAGTATATTGCACGAACTTTTATCCAACCAACCCAAGAACTAAGAGAGCGGGGTGTAAGGATGAAGCTTTCAGCAGTCCGCAAAGTTGTCGAAGGAAAACGTATTGTGATGGTAGATGATTCCATCGTTCGAGGGACAACGTCTAAAAGAATTGTTGGCTTATTAAAAGCCGCAGGTGCTAAGGAAGTTCATGTACGCATTGCGTCACCCGCACTTAAACATCCTTGTTTTTACGGTATTGATATTTCGAATACGCGCGATTTAATTGCGGCCAACCATACACTAAAAGAAATTGAAAAGATTATCGATGCTGATTCATTAGCCTATCTCAGTGAAGAGGGTTTAGTTTCGGCTATTGACCTTCAATCAGATGCTCCTTATAAAGGATTATGTATGGCATACTTTAATGGAGATTATCCGACAGCTCTACATGATTTTGAAAAAGAATATCTTGCAGAATTAGAACGCATTGTTGAAGATTAATGATTAGGAGGAAATAAGTTGACGAAGGAAAATGCTTATAGTCGTGCAGGAGTAGACGTGCACGCTGGATATGAAGCGGTTAAAAGAATGAAAAAGCATGTCGAAAGAACCATACGTCCTGAAGTGTTAACTCATTTAGGTGGCTTTGGTGGAGTGTTTGATCTTTCAAAATTTTCATATCAAGAACCGGTTTTAGTAAGTGGAACAGACGGGGTCGGTACCAAATTAATGGTCGCTATTCAAGCAGGAAAATACGATACAATTGGTATCGATTGTGTAGCCATGTGCGTCAATGATGTGGTGGCTCAGGGTGCAGAACCTTTATTTTTCCTTGACTACATTGCGGTGGGTAAAAATGATCCTCAAGTAGTCGAGCAAATAGTAGCAGGGGTTGCTGAAGGTTGTGTTCAAGCAGGAGCTGCTTTAGTGGGTGGAGAAACAGCTGAAATGCCTGGTATGTATGACGAGAAAGATTTTGATGTGGCAGGATTTACTGTCGGAATAGCCGAGAAAAAAGAATTGCTTACGGGTAATCAGGTCAAGGCAGGAGATGTTCTAATTGGTTTAGCTTCATCAGGCATTCATTCCAATGGTTTCTCTTTAGTCCGTGACATCTTCTTCAATCAACATGATTATCAATTATCGGAGCCAGTTTTAGAAGGCGCTGACCAAAGCTTAGCTGAAGCTTTATTAGTTCCAACAAAAATCTATGTCAAAACGGTCATGCCATTGGTTAAAGATGGTTTAATTAACGGAATAGCCCATATTACAGGTGGAGGGTTTGTCGAAAACTTACCACGGATGATGCAAGAGGATTTAGCTTGTGAGATTAATTTAGGCTCTTGGCCAGTGTTACCAATCTTTAATCAAATGCAAGCTTTAGGAAAAATTGAATCCTTAGAAATGTATGAAATTTTTAACATGGGGATTGGTATGGTCCTAGCAGTAGATGTTGAAAAAGTAGTGGAAGTAAAACAAAGATTAGACCAACTTGGAGAAAACGCCTATGAAATTGGTCAAGTGGTTGAGAAAAGAGATAAAGAAGTTATTTTCAACTAGTAAGGAGGGGAAGGATGAAAGTTGCAGTATTTGCATCAGGGTCAGGTTCTAATTTTCAGGCTTTAGTGGAATCATGCCAGGATCGACCTGACATTGAATTTGTCTTATTATTTTCAGACTATCATCAAGCTTATGCATTGGAAAGAGCAAACAAATTGGGCATAACTACTTTAGTGGCCAGTCCAAAAGACTTTAATACTCGAGAAGACTATGAAAATTTTCTATTAATACAGATGCAGGATTATCAGATTGATTACATTCTATTAGCAGGTTACATGCGTGTCATTGGTCCACCTTTATTAGAAGCTTATCCTGATCGAATACTCAATATTCATCCTTCACTGCTTCCTGCTTTTCCTGGTCGGCACGGCATCGCTGATGCCTACCGAGCTGGGGTTAAAGAAACAGGAGTGACTGTTCATTTAGTGGATCAAGGAATCGATACAGGCAGAATTTTAGGTCAGAAGAAAGTTTTGATTGAAGAAGGCGAAAAATTAGTGGATCTTGAGGAAAAGATCCATCAAGTAGAACATCAATTATATCCTCAAGTTGTAAAAGAATTTCTTAAAGGAGTGGAGTAAATTGTCACGTGCATTAATAAGTGTTTCGGATAAAACGGGTCTGCTACCAATGGCGAAAGCCTTAATTGCTCAAGGAGTTGAGATTATCTCAACAGGAGGGACCAAACGTTTTCTTGATGAAGCTGGACTTAAGACAACGGCTGTTGAGGAAGTGACTAATTTTCCTGAAATGATGGATGGCAGAGTGAAGACCTTGCATCCAAAAATTCACGGAGCTTTACTGGCTTTAAGAGATAATAAAGACCATCAACTAGCGGTTAAAAATCACGAAATTGAGTACATCGATTTTGTTATTGTTAATCTTTATCCATTTAAGCAAACAATTAAAAAAGCAGAAGTGACTTTAGCAGAAGCAATTGAACAGATTGATATTGGAGGACCGAGTATGATCCGTTCTGCAGCTAAAAATTATCAATCTGTCACCGTTGTTGTAGATCCAAGAGACTATGCTGTTGTCATTGAAGAATTAGAAAGTCAAGGTCAGACTAAGGCTGTTACTCGTCAACGATTGGCTCAAAAAGTGTTTGCTCACACGGCAGCTTATGATGCTTTGATTGCCAGTTATTTGGCTAATCAAATTGCTGAAGTGGAAGAAGAAGGTCAAATTGCACCAGTTGAATCACTTACCTTAACTTATGATCGGATGTATGATTTAAGATATGGTGAGAATGCTCATCAAAAAGCAGCTGTCTACCAAAAACCAATCACATCTTCTTATGCTATTACTCATGCCAAAGTTTTAAATGGTAAGCCTTTATCTTATAATAATCTACGCGATGCAGATGCCGCTATCAAAATGATCCGCGAATTTCCAGATCAAGCATGTGCAGTGGCAGTTAAACACATGAATCCTTGTGGTATAGCGGTTGCTGAAACAATAGAGATAGCTTTTAATCGATGCCGTCAAGCAGATCCAATTTCTATTTTTGGAGGCATTGTGGTTGTGAATCGGACCTTAACAATTAAATTAGCTGAAACGCTTCATTCCATGTTTCTTGATGTTATTATTGCGCCTTCTTTTGAAGAGGGAGCTTTAGAAATCCTCAAGCAAAAAGTGAATGTGCGTGTACTTCAATTAGACATGGATGACCTTTCAATGGATGCTGAAGAAATAACTTCGATAAGTGGAGGACTTTTAGTTCAAGAAGCTGATAGTTTAGTAGAAGATTCTGAACAATGGCAGCAAATGGGGACAGTTTCAACTTCTAATGAAAAAAGAGCGGCTTTATCATTTGCCTGGAGAGTGGTTAAGCATGTTAAATCAAATGCCATTGTTGTGGCTGATGGTCAGCAGACTTATGGTGTAGGTGCAGGTCAGACTAACCGTGTAGGAGCTGCTAAAATTGCTTTGGATCATGCTAAAGAATTAGGTGCCGACTTTTCTAAGATGGTATTAGCTTCAGATGCCTTTATACCAATGACAGATACAATTGAGTTAGCCCATCAATATGGTGTTCAGGCAATTGTACAACCAGGTGGTTCCATTGGTGATAAGGAAGTAATTGCCAAAGCCGATGAATACGGTATTGCTATGTTAGCGACCAAAGTCCGTCATTTCCGTCATTAAGAGAAAGAGGTAATCATGAAATTATTAGTTATTGGTAGTGGAGGACGCGAACATGCGATTGCCTATCATTTGTTAAAAAGTCCCCTAGTCGAATCGGTTTTTTGTGCTCCTGGCAATCCAGGTATGAAAGTAGATGGCATAAATTGTGTAGACATCGCTGAGAATGCTTTTGAAGACTTAATCAATTTTGCCAAACAAGAACAAATTGATTGGACTTTTGTAGGTCCGGAAGGACCTTTATTTGAAGGAATTGTTGACCATTTTACCCAAGCAGGTCAAATTGCTTTTGGGCCAAGTAAAGCTGCTGCTCAAATCGAAGGTTCTAAATTGTTTGCCAAAAAATTAATGCAAAAATATAAGATTCCAACTGCCCAGTATGCTAGTTTTACTGAGCAAGAGGCTGCACTCGCTTATTTGAATAACCAGTCGACTCCGATTGTAGTTAAAGTCGATGGGCCAGCTGCAGGTAAAGGAGTTACCGTTGCTTTAAGTAAAGAAGAGGCAGAGAATGCGATTAAATTAGCTTTTGAAAAAGATCCAGCAAAGCAAAGAATCGTAATTGAAGAATGTTTGCTTGGACCAGAGTTTTCAATCTTTTCAATGGTTTATAAAGGTAAAGTTTGCCACTCTTTGCCAGCTAGAGATCATAAACGTTTATTAGATGGTAATCTGGGGCCTAATACAGGCGGTATGGGAGCATTTGCCCCCGTTGAAGATATCTCAGAAGAACTATATCAAGAAACCCTTCGAACGATTGTAGAGCCTACTTTAGTGGCTATGGATAAAGAGGGGACTCCTTTTAATGGTGTTTTATACACAGGGCTAATGAACACAGCTGAAGGACCAAAAGTGATTGAGTTTAACGCACGTTTCGGTGATCCAGAAACCCAGGTCGTCTTGCCTTTATTGAAAACAGATTTTGCAGAATTGATCAATGACTTGCTGCATGGTCGTGAGACCCAAGTGGAGTGGAGGGAAGAAAAAGCATGCATGGGAGTTATCTTAGCGGCTGAAGGTTACCCACAAAATCCTACACGTGGGATTGAGTTTTCATTAAAGTCTTCTATGGATGAGACTATGAAAATCTACTATGCAGGGATTTCTTCTTACCGCCCACTTGTTTCTAGCGGGGGAAGAATTGCCATGGTTACTTGTTTAGCTGACACAAAGCAATTAGCACAAGACAAAATTTATGAGTATCTATCAAAACAAGCACTCGATCAAATTTATTACCGTAAAGACATAGGGGTCAACTTGCTTAAGCCATAGCATTCCTTTAGAATGAAAATATCGGTTTTCAATCGACTTTCATTTTAAGGATATAAATTAGGAGGTTGGCTATGGACTTTATTTCAGATATCGTCACACAATTCCGAACGGAAATTGATATTATTCAGCTATCACAAGATATTTTGATTAGCTTATTTAAAATCATTTTCTCAGTCATTCTACTTTACACTTTAAAAAAAGTTTTAATTAAAATGATTGAGAGTTACTTTCTGGGTAAAAGGTCTTCACGTATTCGCTTTGCTAAAAAAGCACGCAATCATACAATTAGTCGTTTATTGACTAACTTGGTTCAATATCTTTTTTATTTCTTTTTAGCCTATACGGTCTTAAGTATCATGGGTGTTCCAGTTGGTACTTTAGTAGCTGGGGCTGGAATTGTCAGTTTAGCCATTGGTTTGGGTGCTAAAGATTTAGTCTCAGATGTTGTTAATGGTTTCTTCATTCTCTTGGAACACCAATTTGATGTTGGGGATGCGGTAGATATTAATGGCTACAGTGGAACCGTTTATTCCATTGGTTTAAGAAATACGGTCGTCCGTGATTACAATGGAATTCATCATTTCATTCCCAACGGCAGTATTACTCAAATGTCCAATCTCTCACTCAATAGTATCCGTGTGGATATTGATTTGTTCATTTATCCTGAACAAAATATAGATCAGCTTGAAGCTCGGCTTCAAGAAATCTATTTAAAAGTGCCACAAGATGATCAGTTGATTTTACGTGCTCCAGAATTTTTAGGAGTCTTTCGTGACTCACAAGGACGTTTGATTTATAAAATAAGGATATGGTCCAAGAGTGTTGATGACATGTTAGTCGTTCAAGCTAGATACTATAAAGCTTTTATCCAAGGCTTATCTGAAGCTAAGGTGAAATTAGCCATGGGTAATCAAGAGCGAGTTCAAGTAGCATTAAATGAAGAACAGTTCATGGAAGCAGAATAAATAATAGCCAAATAAAAAGCTGACCTCATTTGAGGTTAGCTTTTTATGTATAAACCTAATATTTAAGCTTTGTTAACTGAAGCATCGTAAATACCATCGATGGCTTCTTTAATAGTTTGATTGAACTCTTCATCACTTTGACTGGCTCTTAAATCTTGTGAAAGAGCACGGGAGAATGAAGCGATGCAGTTAGGTGTTTTCTTCAAGCGGGCATTAGCTTCCTCGGTAGGATATCCACCTGATAAAGCAACGACTCTTACCATATTTGGATGGTTGGCAATTTCTTCATAGGTAGAAGGCTTAGTAGGGATAGTAATTTTAAGCATCACTAATTCATTTTCTTCCAATTTGTTTAAGTGAGCCAGAATCTCTTCAGCTAATTTTGCTTCGATCTTTTCTTTATCTTCTGCATGAATATTTACTTCAGGTTCGATAATTGGAACGAGTCCTGCAGCAATAATTTGTTTAGCAATTTCAAATTGTTGATCAACAACTGCTTTAATTCCGACTTCAGAATATGAATTAATAGTAGAACGCATTTTTGTTCCAAAAATATGACGCTCATTAGCTCTTTCTAACAATTCATCAAGAAGGGTGATAGGTTTCATTAGTTGAACACCATCTGCTTCTTCCATGAGTCCTAAGTCCACTTTAAGGAAAGGAACTACTTTTTTCTCTTCCCAAAGATAGTCAGCTGTTTTTTTGCCTTCAACTTCACGATCGATTGTTTGTTCAAATAAAATAGCGCCTAAGATTTTTTCGTTGCTAAAAGAAGGGGCAGTCATGATACGTCTACGCATTTCATGAACTTTATCAAACATTTCATCTTCATTTGAATATTGGTCCTCGTTTACTCCGTATGCCTTTAAAGCTTTTGGTGTGGATCCTCCAGATTGATCAAGCGCAGCGATAAAACCTTTGCCGTTTTTAATTTGTTCAAATTGTTGTGAATTCATTCCATTACTCCTTTACGTTTACTATGCTTATGATAGCTTTAAATCTTAAAATATGCAATCTATTTCATTTTAATCGATAAGGTAAGTGCCTTCTTCAGTCATCACCATATCAACTTGTTTGTCATGGTCTTCTGTAGGAATGTCATCGTATTGTAATTGGGCATAATAAGGTAGAACTAAATAGGCATTTTTAGCTCTAAGTAAGTAACGATCATAGTAGCCTCCGCCATAACCAAGGCGTTCGCCACGGTTATTGCAAGTTACGCATGGCATAATGATAAGGTCGATGTCTTCTGGTTCAAGTCTTTGACTGATTTTTTCTGGCTCTAAGATTCCAAAAGCGGATCTTTCTAGAGGAGAATTTTCTTTATATACTAAGGCTTCCATGACACGACCAGGGAAAACTCGAGGAATACCCACTGTTTTTCCGTCTTTCCATGCTCTTTGAATGATGGGATGAGTGTTCATTTCTTCATCAGTAGAATAATAAACCATCATCTTTTTTGCTTTTTTATATTCATCCAGTTGGAAAAGCTGTTGATAAATTTTTTCTTCGGCAAAGCGACGATATTCACTTGTAAGTTGGGCTCTTTTTGCAAAAATTTCTTTTCTTAATTCTGTCTTACTCTTCATTTTGAACCTCCTAATAAAATACTTATTATAATTATACCATTAGTTTATAAAAGATAAATCAACTGCTTTCTACTTGTATACTTTTAAATTACAATGATAATAAAAGAAAGAGGTGTTTTTATGTATCAATTAGCTGATTTAAAAGAAATCGCAGCCGATTGGACAGCTTGTTTAGACAAGCAAGAACAATCGCTTGTCCTGAATCAATTAAACAATTATTTAAACCAGGAAGAGGCTGTCATATATCCACCAGCAGTAGAAGTTTTTAAAGCTTTAGAGCTGTGTCCATATTTTGATACTAAGGTAGTTATTATTGGACAAGATCCTTACCATGGTCCTAATCAAGCCAACGGCTTGGCTTTTTCAGTGAATGAGGGCCAGTCAGTGCCTCCTTCTTTGAAAAATATTTTTAAAGAATTATCAGATGATCTCAAAGTCCCTATCCGAAAAGAAACAGACCTGTCAGACTGGGCGAGACAAGGAGTGCTGTTATTAAATCGCGTGTTAACCGTCAGAGCAGGTGAAGCGAACTCTCACCAAGGAATCGGATGGGAATTCGTCACCAACCAAATCATTCAATGCCTTAATCATCATCCAAACTCTCTTATATTTATTCTCTGGGGTAAAAAAGCACAATCACTTGAAAAGTTGATAGATCGTTCCAAGCATCGAGTGATCAAGTCCAGTCACCCGAGCCCCCTAGCAGCCTATCGTGGTTTTTTTGGATCCAAGCCTTTTTCGAAAACCAATTCCTTTTTAATTGAAAAAGGCTATCAGCCTATCAAGTGGGCACCTTAGCTAAAACTATAACTAGGTGAAAAAAGTAAGCGTAATCCAAGCAATCAAATTATTGATAAAATGAAAACTCATGGATGCCGCTACATTGGCTTGATACTTCCAATAAAAATAAGTGAGACCTAAAGTCAACGGAAGATAGATGACAGCATCTGCTAAAGTAGCCATGTGCGCTCCTGTAAATAGTAAAATCGATAAGATTGTCATTGACCATTTGAACGATTTGCCTTTGTGGACTGAGGGACCGATGATGGCTTGACGAAAGATTAGTTCTTCCACAAAAGGAGCAAAAATAACTAACATAAAGAAAGTAAAATAACTAGGAACGTTCCCAATTAAATCCTGGATGGCTTGTTGATTAGCCCCCATACCCTCCAAGTCTATATAAGGCTCAATTAGACTAAGTAGGATAATACGTACAATGCCAATAATTAAGAAGCAAAGGATAGTTTTACCTAAAAGACTCTTCCAACTAGTTTGCTGGAGTAATCGCTGCCATTGATCCATTGTATATTTTCCATACAAGTACCAAGCAACAAAGCAAATAATTAGCATACTGACTAGTAAAACCCATGGTATCGACTCTTCTGCCACACCTAAGGCAAGAGCAATAGCGGGGGTGATAAGATAGAAAAGGATATAAGTAAAAAGTAATTTCCAAGCTCTATTTTTCATAATAACCTCCTAAAATTTTGATAATATTATTATATCTTATCCTACTAAAAAGACTAGTCTATCTAATGCTGAATGATTTTGATATTTTTCAAGATAAGTTGCTTGTATGCTATAATAAGTTGATTGTAAAAAAGGGGTAGAGACTATGAAAGAACTAAGTATACAAAATCTATCAAAATCATATGGTGTGAAGCAATTGATCGACCAAGTCGATTTTTCAATCCGAACAGGTGATCGAGTGGGGCTTATTGGACCGAATGGAACTGGAAAATCTTCTTTTTTAAGAGTAATTGCAGGAATCGATAGTTATGATAATGGTCAAATTAAAGCCCCTAATCAATACGAAATTGCCTATCTGGAGCAAAACCCTCGTTTAGATCCAGATAAAACCATCCTAGAAACGGTTTATGATTCAAAAGCAGCGGATATTCAATTGTTATTAACTTATGAAAAATGCCGCATGGAGTTAGAGGCTGACCCAACCAATCATTTCTTACAAGATCAATTCACCAAATTATCAGATGAAATGACCTTGAAATCTGCTTGGGAAGTTGAGATATCGGCTAAGTCTATTCTGACCCAATTAAAAATCTATAATCTAAATAAAAGGGTTGGAGAATGTTCAGGGGGCCAGCAAAAACGGATTGGGATCGCTCAAGTCTTAATTGCTGAACCGGATCTTTTAATTTTAGATGAGCCGACCAATCATTTAGACGTAGAGTCAATCCAATGGTTGGAAAAATATTTAGCTTCTTACAAAGGTGCTTTATTACTAGTCACTCATGATCGCTACTTCTTAGAACGCTCAGTCAATAAAATTATTGAATTACAATATGGACGCATTACTGAGTTTGAAGGCAATTATCAGACTTATTTAACTAAAAAGGCTGAATTGATCGAAATGCAAGCCAAACAAGCCCAAAAACAAGATCGGCTCTACTTACAAGAACTCGCCTGGATGCGTCAAGGCGCTCAGGCCAGATCAACCAAACAACAAGCTAGGATTGATCGCTTTAACCAATTGAAGGATTCGATCGGCCTAAGAGACCAATCTCAAGATGCTATTGATTTTAATTTTTCACAACAGCGGATGGGTAATCAAATTATTGAATTAGAAGACCTTACAGTCGAAATTGCTGATAAGATTATCATTAACGGTCTAACTAAGACATTTGTTAAGGGCGATCGTTTGGGAGTTGTGGGTCCTAACGGAGTGGGGAAATCAACTTTCTTAAATTGCTTGGCAGGCTTGCATCCACTTAAAAAGGGTATATGTCGGTTAGGACAAACAGTTAATATTGCTTATTATCGTCAATTAGATGAAGATTTGCCACAAGCTATGCGTATCTTAAGCTATTTAACCCAAGTAGCGGATCAGTTCAAACGTCCAGACGGTTCAAGAGTTTCGGCTGCGCAAATGTTAGAGCGTTTCAATTTTCCCAAAGAGAGTCATGGTTCAATGATACAGTCACTTTCTGGTGGAGAAAAAAGAAGACTTTACTTATTAACCCTCTTAATCCAAGAACCCAATGTTCTTTTATTGGATGAGCCAACCAATGACTTAGATATTGAGACTTTAAATACTTTAGAAGACTATATAGAATCTTTTGAAGGCGTAGTGATTATTGTTTCTCATGATCGTTATTTTTTAGATAAGACAGTCGATCAATTACTGGTCTTAAAAGGAGAAGGGAAGTTTGACTTATACTGGGGAAGCTTTTCAGAATACTTAGAAACTAAGGATAATCATATTGAGAATGAAGCAAAACCAAGTAAGCAAGCCAACAAAGAAAGCGCTCAAAAGTCTCAATTAAATAAAAAAAAGCGAATGACCTATCATGAAAAACAAGAATTGCAAGGTCTTGAAGAACGGATAGTCGAGTTAGAAAGCCAAATAGAGCAAAAGCAAAAACTGATGGAAGAACATTCAGAAGATGCTGGTAAGCTAATGGATCTTCATACTGAAATTGAGTTTCTAGAAGCTAACTTACTAGAACTTTATGAACGCTATGACTATTTAAGTGATTTGGACCAATAGGAGGTAGACGGATGAAACAATATCAAGAACTGATCAGTCATATTCTAGACCATGGTGACAAAAAGTCCGATCGCACAGGAACTGGTACGCTATCAACTTTCGGTTATCAAATGCGATTTGATCTCAGTAAAGACTTTCCTCTTTTGACTACTAAACGGGTGCCTTTTGGTCTAGTTAAATCGGAATTAATGTGGTTTTTAAAGGGGGATACCAATATTAAATATTTATTAATCCATAACAATCATATTTGGGATGAATGGGCCTTTGAAAACTATACGCAATCAGCTGACTACAAAGGAGTGGACATGACTGATTTTGGTCGACGTATCCTAGAAGATAAAGAATTTGCAGAAAACTACCAGATGGAGATGTCTAGTTTTCAAGCTAATATTATAGCTAGCAATCAGTTTGCGGCTAAGCATGGTGACTTAGGTCCTATCTATGGCAAACAATGGCGATCTTGGGAGGCGAATGGTGAAACCATCGATCAAATTCAGCAGGTCATTGAATCTCTTAAAGATAATCCAGATTCTAGAAGGCATATCGTAACGGCATGGAACCCTGCAGCTATTGATAAAGCGGTCTTACCACCTTGTCATTGCTTCTTTCAATTCTATGTTAGTAAAGGCCGTTTATCCTGTCAGCTTTATCAACGCTCAGCAGATGTGTTCTTAGGCGTTCCTTTTAATATTGCTTCTTATGCTTTATTAACCCATTTAATCGCCAAAGAAACTCATTTACAGCCGGGTGAATTTGTTCATGTTTTAGGGGATGCCCATTTGTATTTAACCCATTTAAAGGCAGCACGGACACTTTTAGAGCGTTCTCCACGTTCGCTTCCCCAGCTTAACATTTCAGATTTTCAATCCATCGATCAATTGAATTTGAATCAGATTCAGATTGAAAACTACCATCCACATCCAACAATTAAAGCAGCTATCTCAGTTTAGTAAATAGGAGGAGAAATGATGATTACATATGTTTATGCCCAAGATTTAAAAGGCGCAATTGGTTATCAAAAGGACTTACCATGGCATTTACCTAACGACCTCAATTTTTTTAAAGAAGTTACCATGGGACATACTCTGTTGATGGGGAGAACGACTTTCGAATCAATGGACCGTAGAGTTTTACCAGGTCGCAAGACGGTTGTATTAACCAGTCAAGAAGATTATGGTCAAGATATTGCACAGCTGAACTTGGTACATAGTGTAGAAGATGTCTTAGAGCTAGCAAAAGATCAAGAATTAATGGTTATTGGAGGAGCAGGTGTTTTCAAAACTTTGATGGACCACGTCGATAAGATTGTGCGTACCGTCATCGAAGGAGAGTTTCCTGCAGATACCTATATGGCGGATATTGATCAAGAAAAGTTCCGTTTGGATAAGCTGGTTGAAGTTCCTGCAGATGCAGATAATGAATACCCTCATCGTTTTGAGTGGTGGGTGAGAAAATAAATGACTGATTTTACCACTTTTAAAGCAATTGGCTGCATTGGTTGTGGCAATATGGGATCAGCGATTATAAAGTCTCTTTCGACTAACTTTTCCAATTTAGCCTTTTACTTATATGATAAAGACAATTATAAAAGTCAAAGCTTGGCTAAGGACTGTGGTGAGAGTGTTGAAGCAGTAAATAGTCTTGAAAAACTTTTAGCTTCTGCTCAAATCTTTTTTATCGGAGTCAAACCGAAAGACTTAAATATCTTGTTGGACTCCCTTAATTCTATTGAATTACTTGATTCTAAATTATGGATATCGATGGTAGTGGGTAGGTCATTAAGTAGTATTCAAAAGCTACTTCCTCAAGGGCATCATCTTATCCGCATAATGCCTAATACCCCTGTTGCCATCGGACAAGGTTATGTTTCTTATTGTTACCAGAAAGAAAATTTCAATGACCAAGTAATTAATGAATTTAAGAACTTATTACAACCCTTGGGACATCTTCAGTTGATCGAAGAAAGCTTATTTGATGTTGCTTCTGCTATTGCAGGATCAGGTCCTGCCTTTATCTACCAGTTGATTGAAGCTATCAGTGATGCCGGCGTTTATTATGGCTTGAACCGTCAGCAAGCCATCGATATGGCGGCTAAAACAGTGGCTGGTGCCGGTCAGATGGTCCTGGAAAGTCATCAACATCCTGCTCAATTAAAAGACGCTGTGACCAGTCCTAAGGGTACGACCATTGCCGGTGTTAGAAGTTTAGAAGCGAATGGATTTCGATCGGCTATATTTGAAGCTGTTTCAGCAACCGTAGAGAGAACATAAGAATAAATCCATCTCCTATTCTTTTTAGAATGAGAGATGGATTTTATTGATTGAAGTTTATAGGTATTGAAAAATTGAGTAAAACATTAAACCTGCTCCTAAAATAACAAAGAGGTGCCAAACAACGTGCATCCAGCGATTAGATTTCATAGAATAAAATATCGTACCAAGAGAATAGGCGATCCCACCTAGAGCCAGATAAATTATTCCCCAAAGGTCTATTGATTTAAAGAGGGGATAAATAATTAATAGGCACAGCCATCCTAATGCTAAATAAAGATAGGTCGATAACTTTGGAAAACAGTCGATAGCAAAGACTTCAAATACAATCCCTGCTATTGCCAACATCCAGATGAGAGCAAGAAAGAGATAAGCCAAGTGATTATTAAGAGCTATCATGAGATAGGGAGTATAAGTTCCGGCAATTAATAAATAGATCGCTGAATGGTCCAGTTTTTGTAAAACACGTCGATATTTACTGTGGGAAAAAGAATGGTAGAGGGTTGAATTAGTAAAAAGGGCCACCAAAGAAAAGCCATAAACGATATAGGCAATCATATCGATGCTGGATCTTTGAGCTAATCCTTTTTTAATGAGTATATAAGTCCCAAGCAAAGATAAAGCAGCAGCGATTCCATGAGTGATAGCATTCCAAGTTTCGACTTGTTTGAATGAATGACTACTTCTAGATGGTGTCATTGTCGGATTGGACGAAGATGAATTAAACATTTAATCGGCTCCTTCTTTTATACTAATTCAATTATACTTAAGTTAGGGTTTAGATGAAAGAAAAGTCGGTTTATGGAATAATTGATTTATTTATTAGGATTACAAATGCTATAATAAAAATAATTCCACGAAACCCAGAGTATTTAACTTTATCAAAGAATGATCTTTAAAGAATAGGAGGTCTAGGATGGGACCTAGTTTTTATGAATTTATAATGCGATATGCTGATGAAGCGGCCAATGATCCCATGAGTCGCTTAGCCAATGCAGTCAGTAACGACATTGCTTTTCCCAAGCAAAGTCATGATTTTCAAGAAATATCTGATTATTTAGAAAAAAATAGTCACTATTCAAGACTATTAAGTATTTTTGATGATGCCTGGCACCAATATCAATATGCAATTTAAAGGAGAGATTTGATGAGTACACATATTCAAGCCCACTATGGGCAAATAGCCCCGATAGTTCTGTTTCCCGGTGATCCCTTAAGAGCAAAATATATTGCTGACCAATTTTTAGAAAATGTTATTCAATATAACGAAGTGCGCAATATGTTTGGCTACACAGGAGATTACCACGGTATAAAAGTATCGGTTCAAGGATCTGGAATGGGGATGCCATCAGCTATGATCTATGCAGAGGAACTTTACCGTGACTATGATGTGCAAACAATTATTCGGGTAGGATCTGCCGGTGGTATGCAAGAAAATGTCAAAGTTAGAGACATAGTCTTAGCCCAAGGAGCTACAACCGATTCTTCAGCTTTAAGTAATATTTTTAAAGGACAAGTTTCCTATGCTGCACTTGCTGATTTTCAAAGTCTTGATCACGCTTATCATTTGGCACAAACAAAAGTAGGAGACCGGGTTCATGTAGGGAATGTACTTTCTAGCGATCGTTTTTATAATGATGAGTTAGATAAAGAAAAATTAGCTCAATATGGTGTTCTAGCAGTTGAAATGGAAGCAGCCGGACTTTATGCCGTGGCAGCAAAATATCAGCGCAGAGCTTTAGCTATTTGTACGATTTCTGACCATCTATTAACTGGTGAAGAGACAACCGCTCAAGAGCGTGAACAAACCTTTACAGACATGATGGAAATAGCTTTAGAAACAGCTTTAAAATTGGATTAAACAATAGAAAGAAGGGAGATGAAATGATTTTTAAATGCAAATTTATCAAGAAGCAAAAAAACAACCTTCTTCAGTGGACTCAAGATAAATGGCTTTGCCTTTTTTTAATCTTTTCGCTTTTTGCTTTGGTTATGAATTATAAAGCGCTACCGATTTCAGCTATGGGAAAGCTATTTGGCAGTCCTTCAGTTGAAAAAGAAGATCAATTAACCAAAGAAGATTTAGCGATTATCCAAGAAGTTTATAATTCTTTACAAATCAATTATATTGAGGAATTAGATAAAGAAAAGCTTTTAGAAGGAGCTCTAAAAGGCATGGTGGATGCGGTGGATGATCCCTATTCTGAATTTTTAAACCCTACTGAAATAACGCCTTTTGATGATTCTCTGGAAGGATCCTTCACCGGTATAGGGGTTCAATTTATGTTAAAAGATAGTTTGCCTACGGTTATAGCTCCGATTGACGGAACTCCCGCTGCAAAAGCAGGTATCAAAGCCAATGATATTATTCTAAAAGCCGATGATGTGGATCTTCAGGGATTAGACACCAGTGAAATCGTGCAAAAGATTCGTGGACCCTTGGGGTCTGAGATCACTTTAACGATCAAGAGAGGTCAATCAACCTTTGAAGTAACTATGATTCGAGAAGAAATTCCTCTTACTACGGTCGACTATGAACAAGATGATAAATATGACCAAGTGGGAGTCGTTAAAGTGAGCCAATTTGCTTCATCAACTTATGAGGAAATGGTATCGGCCGTTAAAGACTTACGGTCAAAAGGTGTCGATCGCTTTATTTTTGATTTCCGCTATAATCCTGGAGGAATGTTGGAAACAGCTTTACAAGTTAGTAATATGTTCTTAGATGATGATCAAGTCATTATGCAAACAGATGATCGTCTGAGTGAGCCGTTTGAGTATGTGGCTTCTGACGAGCGCTATGGTGATTTTCAAATTACAGAGCCTTATGTATTATTAATCGATGAAGGCTCGGCTTCAGCTAGTGAAATATTAGCTGCTGCCATTAAAGAAAATACGGATGCCCCTGTGATCGGGGTGACTTCTTTCGGAAAAGGGACGGTTCAAAGAATGATTTCAGAATCCTCATATGGGGAATTAAAATTAACCGTAGCAAAATGGCTTACACCTAGTGGGGGGTGGATTCATGAGAAAGGAATCGAACCTGATCAAGTGGTAGAAGCACCAGAAGTCGCTAATACGATTGTGTTAAATCAAGAAGAAGATTTAAAAATAGGCGATGCCTCCGAATACGTTCAATCAGCTAGTTTAATGTTACAAGCATTGGGTTATCAAGAGGAAAAAACGGCTTATTTTAGTCCTGAAATGGAAGAAGCTGTAAGGAACTTTCAAAAGGACTTTAAGCTAGAAGTAAACGGTGTTATTGACTCAGCAACCAGTGACAAATTGGTTGAAGAAACGCGAGCTTATTTAGAAGCAGAAGACCCACAATATCAAGCAGCTATCGAGGTCTTATTAGGAGAATAAGATGGGGAAATTTTTTAAAACAATTCTAATAGAGTTCGTAAATATCATTTTTGTGATTCTTGCTGCTTTGTTTCTCTTTTTAGCTGTACGTAACTATCTTGCACAGCCCTTTCAAGTTGAAGGTAAATCAATGAATCCCACTCTTTATCAAGCAGACCATTTGATAATGTGGAAACAATTTGATTTAGACCGTTTTGACATTGTTGTCTTTCCTGATCCTATGGGTTCTGGCAGAACCTATGTGAAGCGTTTAATTGGCCTTCCAGGAGATTCGATTGTAGTAAGAGAAGATCAGTTATTCATCAATGATCAGTTGATTGAAGAACCTTATTTGGAGCCGGCTAAATCTAATATGGAGACAAATTATACTGAAGACTTCACTCTGTGGGAAATAACAGGTGATTCGCTTATTCCAGAAGGTAAAGTTTTTGTGATGGGTGATAACCGACCTGGTTCAGGAGACAGTCGCCAATTTGGTTATGTCGATATTGATGAAATTGAAGGAGAAGCTAACTTTATTTATTATCCTCTTGATCGAATAGGAAAAGTAGGGAAACTGCAAGCTATAGAATAAAGAGTCTATTAAAAAGGAGGGATAAATTGAATCAGATTCAGTGGTTTCCAGGCCATATGGCAAAGGCTAAAAGGGAAGCAAAGGAAAAACTTAATTTAGTGGATTTAGTAATTGAATTGGCAGATGCTCGCATACCTGAATCCAGCCGTAATCCTGTGATTACAGAAATTATTAATCAGAAACCTTCAATTCTGGCTTTAAATAAAGCAGATTTAGCTGACCCCAATTTAACTAAACATTGGATTCAACACTATCAAGAACAAGGTCAAATTGCTTTAGCAATTGATGCTCAGCATCAATTGGGTTTGAATGAACTTAAGAAGGCCTGCAAAGACTTAATGGTAGATTTTTTTGCCAAACAAAAAGCTAAAGGGGTAAAACCTAGAGCGATTCGTCTGATGATTTTAGGCATCCCCAATGTCGGCAAGTCAACGCTCATTAACCGCTTTGTCGGAAAAAATCAAGCACAAACTGGCAATAAACCAGGGGTTACTAAAGCGCAGCGGTGGCTAAAAATTGGGAAAGAGTTTGAATTACTAGATACGCCTGGTATCTTATGGCCTAAGTTTGAAGATCCCTTGACGGGTTATCACTTAGCCTTAACCGGAGCCATTAAAGACCAATTAGTCGAAATGCAGGAGCTATCTTTAGTGTTGATCGGTCATTTAGAACAATTTTACCCTGGTTTATTAAAAGAATTTTATCATTTAGAAGACTATCATCAAGAGATGGCTGCGGCTGAAATTTTAACTAGTTTGACACAGACATTAAAACTGGATCAAGACTATACCCAAGCAGCTGAGCGTTTAATATTTGATTTTCGTCAACATAAACTGGGTTCGATTACACTCGATCGTCCGATTGAGAGGGTTAACATTGAAACAAACCATTAAAGAAATCAAAGCGCAGCTAAAAACAATTGAAGACCTTGAAGATGTTTACCTCAATCAATTAAAAGAAGATCCTAGAAAAGGAGTTCAAGAGCTAGTAAGACGTCATAAACGAGTGTTAATTGCTTATAACCAACGTTATCAAGCTTATCAAAAACGCCTAGACTTTGATCGCCAATTATTGGATGCTAACCAGTCTTTTGTGCTTGCAGGAGTTGATGAAGTGGGGAGAGGTCCGATAGCTGGTCCAGTAGTAGCAGCGGCAGTTATTTTACCTCAAGATACCAGTGATTGGGTGGACGTCAATGATTCGAAAACCTTAACGCATCAAAAGCGTTCAGACTTAGCTGAAATGATAAAACAACAAGCTAAAGCTTATGCCATCACAAGCGTATCTCCTCAAGCGATTGATCGCATTAATATTTATGAGGCCAGTCGTATGGCCATGAAAGAAGCTGTTCTAAAGCTCAACAAAGCAGTGGATTTTGTTGTCGTAGACGCCATGAAATTAGATTTACAGATTCAACAAAAAGCAGTGGTGAAAGGTGATCAACGCTCACTTTCCATAGCTGCTGCTTCTATTATTGCCAAGGTCCATCGTGACCAGCTGATGGTGGATTATGCAAGATGGTATCCAGAATATGGTTTTGACCAGCACATGGGCTATCCAACTAAGAAACATCTGGTTGCGTTAGAACAATACGGCTACACGGCTATTCATAGACAATCCTTTAGTCCTGTTCAAAAAATTAATAAATTCTATGGTTCGTAAGTTGGCCAAAATTTTAAAGAGCAAGTATTGAAAAATATTTGCTCTTTTGTATGTCTTAAAGCTTTTAATGAGGATCGCAGAGCACTTATGGCCTAATTACTTTGTATCTTAAGGGTAAAAGCTTAAGGAGTGTAGGCCATGATAAAAAGAGAGTTAATCTATTTACAGATGAAAGGCGTTAAATACCGTCATTTGTGGCATTATTTTAAAGTTAGACAAAATCTCTCTCGTCAAGCAAGTGTTCATTATTTACTTATTAATAACATGTGGTCATTTAAGGAAGAGGCACTCTTCAAGGATTGGGAAAGTTGTCAAGAGATTCTAACTAATTTAGAAAAGCAAGCGATTCTCTTTGGTGAAAAATCCTATCCCTATCGCTGGCTTCAGCTTCCCCAACCACCTATTTTGTTTTTTTATAGAGGAGATCTTAACCTTTTAAATCGACCTTTAGTTGCGATTGTTGGATCTAGAAAATTATCGGCTTATGGAAAAAAAAGCGCACAAAAAATTAGCAAGGCACTAACTAAAGCGAGCTTTGTGATTGTTTCAGGTTTGGCTAAAGGAGCGGATTTTATTTCGCATAAGGCTTGTATGAGTGAAAAAGAAGGGAGAACCATCGCTATTGTTGCCAATGGTTTTGAGCATTATTATCCCAAAGAACATCATCAGCTCCAAGAACAAATAGCAAGCAGTCATTTGTTATTAAGTGAGTACCTACCCCATCAAGCTATTCGAAAGTATCAATTTATTGCAAGAAATCGTTTGGTGGCTGGACTATGCCCCGTAGTGATTGTCATTCAAGCAGCCAAGAAATCGGGCTCATTAATTACTGCTAATTATGCCTTGGAATATAATAGTCAAATTTATGCTTTACCTGGACCCATCGATGACCCGCAATCTTATGGATGCAATCACTTAATACAAGCAGGGGCAAGACCGATTGTCGATTTGGACCAATTAATAGAAGAGATAGCTCTAGATTATCAACGGCAAAAGATAAAATAAAGAGTATTCATTGACATAATTGAAAGTTTAGCATAAGATTGTTACGATTTTGCATATGAGCAAAGGAATAAGAAAGGGAGTGATTGTTACTTGGCCTATAAATATCTCGTCATAGTCGAATCACCAACCAAAGCCAAAACCATTGATAAATATTTAGGCAAAAATTATAAAGTCGTTGCTTCAAAAGGTCATCTCAGAGATCTACCGAAATCACGAATGGGCATTGACTTAGAAAATAATTTTGAACCGCATTATATTTCAATTAGGGGCAGAGGCGATACCATTAAGGAGCTTAGAAAATTAGCCAATAAGGCTGAAAAAGTCTATTTAGCAAGTGACCCGGACCGTGAAGGAGAAGCAATTGCTTGGCATCTTTCCTATCTATTAAAATTAGATCCGCAAGCGGCTAACCGTGTAGTATTTAATGAGATTACTAAAGAATCGGTTAAAGAAGCATTTAAGCAACCACGACAAATCGATCAAGACTTAGTGGATTCTCAACAAGCAAGAAGAATTTTAGACCGAATAGTGGGTTATTCTATCTCACCTTTATTATGGAAGAAGATTAAAGGTGGTTTATCAGCAGGGCGTGTTCAATCGACCACTTTAAAACTAATTATTGACCGTGAAAAGAAAATCCGCCAATTTAAACCAGAAGAATATTGGAAAATTCCAGCGAACTTTAAAAAAGGACGGTCGAAATTTGAAGCAGAATTCTATGGACTAGACGGTAAAAAAACTGAGCTCAAGAATAAAGAGCAAGTTGATCAAGTTATGAAACGTCTTGACCTTAAAGGTGAATTTAATATTCAATCAATTACTGAAAAAGAACGTTTTCGTAAGCCCAATGCACCGTTTACTACCTCTACCTTGCAGCAAGATGCTGCCAATCGTTTGAATTTCCGTACCGGCAAAACCATGATGATTGCTCAGCAGCTTTATGAAGGCATATCTATTCGTCGTAACACCATCGGCTTGATTACTTATATGCGTACCGATTCGACTCGAATTTCACCAACAGCCAAAAAGATGGCAGGAGATTTTATTAAAGATACCTATGGTGAGCAGTATTTGGGAGCAGGACATAAGGTCAATAATAAAGCAGGGGCTCAGGATGCTCATGAAGCTATACGTCCCTCAAATGTCAGTTTAACACCCGAATCGATTAAAGATTCATTAACTAAGGACCAATTCCGTCTCTATGCTTTAATATGGGCACGCTTTGTGGCTTCACAAATGTCAAATGCCGTCTATGATACAATTAAAGCGGATATCATTCAAAATGATGTTCTCTTTCGTGCGAATGGTTCACGCATTAAATTTGAAGGCTTCTTGAAAGTTTATCCAAGTAAATCAGATAAAGATAACTATCTGCCAGCTTTGAAAGAAGGAGATGCAGTTACAGCTGAAAAGATTGATCCAAGTCAGCATTTTACTCAACCACCAGCACGCTATAATGAAGCCAGCCTAGTTAAAATGCTTGAAGAGTTGGGGATTGGGCGACCTTCCACTTACGCACCAACCTTAGAAACCTTGCGTAAACGCTACTATGTTAAAATGGAAGCTAAACGTTTTACGCCGACAGAACTAGGAGAAATTGTCAATGACATGATGGAAATTTACTTTCCAGATATTGTTGATTCTGAATTTACAGCTGGGATGGAAAATAAACTTGACCAAATCGAGGAAAATAAAGTAGAATGGCAGAAAGTTCTGAATGATTTTTATCAGATTTTCGCTAAAGATTTAGACAAGGCAGAAGAAGAGATGGAAAAAATTGAGATAAAAAATGAACCAGCTGGTTTTGACTGCCCAGAGTGTGGCAATCCAATGGTCATCAAAATTGGTCGCTATGGTAAGTTTTATGCCTGCTCCAATTTTCCAGAATGCCGTCATACTGAAGCCATCGTCAAAGAAATTGGTGTAAAATGTCCTACATGCAAAGAGGGCGAAATTATCGAAAGAAAATCGAAGAAGAACCGAATATTTTATGGGTGTTCAAGATATCCAGAATGTGAATTCGTTTCTTGGGACAAACCAATCGGTCGTAATTGTCCAAAATGTAATGAGTATCTTATCGAAAAGAAATCTCGTAAAGGCAAGCAAGTTCAATGTTCTTCTTGTGATTATACTGAAGCCATAGAAAGCTAAGCGAATTTTAAAAAAACTTCTTTAATTCAATCAATTTAGCTAAAACCGAATGCTTCACAGTTTTGTGAGTGTTCGGTTTTTTATCTATTTAGCAATATTAACTGAACTATAAAATTTACTTTTAGCCTGCATTTTGAATATGGCGCTTAATTGGCTATGAATTCAAAGAAAAGGTATAATAAAAAAGAGGAAATTGAGGTGATAAATGATGCAGGAGAAGATTATTAATTTTTTGAATTATTTATTGAACGAACGTCGTTATTCTCAACATACAGTCATCGCCTACCAAAGAGATCTGAACCAATTCTGGCTTTTTATTAAAAGTTCAGGAGAAGTTAGCTTAGAGCAAATTTCCTATCAAGATTTAAGGCTTTATTTAGCCTATCTAAACGAACGCTCGCTTAATCCCAAAACGATTGCCAGAAAATTATCCTCTTTACGTTCTTTTTTTAATTATTGTTTGCGTCGGCATTGGATTGACCAAGATCCAATGGAGTTAATTACTTATAAAGCAAAAGAGACTCATTTACCCTCTTTTTTCTATGAAAATGAAATTGAAAGTCTCATTAAAGTAGCTAAAACTAGTCTTTTAGATTATCCCAAGCGAAACCTCGCCATCCTTGAATTGATGTATGCAACGGGTATCCGCGTTTCAGAATGCTGTCAGATAAGACTAGACCAACTTGATTTTTCCTTGCAAATTCTACGTGTGTTCGGCAAGGGGAATAAGGAACGAATTGTCCCTTTTGGAGATCCAGCTATGCGAGCTTTAAAAGATTATATTGAAACGGAGCGTAAAGAGTTATTAAGTAAATGGTCCATGCAGAATCAAAGAAATAATGATATATTATTCTTATCGGAAAAAGGGAAAGTAATTAACCCTGATCAAGTGCGCCATATTTTACAAAAAATAGTAGAAGAAAGTCAGCTTAATTTAAAGATTAATCCCCATAAATTGAGACATTCTTATGCGACCCATCTATTAAATCGTGGGGCAGATTTACGTTCCGTCCAAGAACTCCTAGGCCATGAGAATTTATCTTCTACACAAATATATACCCATATAACCGGCGATAAAATGCGATCAGAATACTTAAAAGCTCATCCGAGAGCTCGTAGAAAGAAGCAGGAGGAAGAATAAATGACAACAATATGTGCAGTTAAAAAAGATAATAAATTAGCAATGGCGGGAGATGGTCAAGTCACAATGGGAGAAACGGTCATTATGAAAGGTGGTGCCCGCAAGCTTCGTAGAATTTTTAACGATCAAGTGGTTATTGGATTTGCCGGAGGAGTTGCTGATGCTATTACCTTGTCAGAAATGTTTGAAACGAAGTTACAAGCCCATCAAGGCCAATTAACTCGAGCAGCTGTAGAAGTAGCCAAACAATGGCGGACAGATCGCTCTTTACAAAAGTTAGAAGCCCTTTTAATCGTTATGAATAAAGAAAGTCTCTTATTAGTATCCGGCACGGGAGAAGTTATCGAACCGGATGACGGTATTTTAACCATCGGTTCGGGGGGCAATTATGCCTTGGCAGCAGCTAGAGCCATGCTTAGAACAAGTGAGCAATTAAGTGCAAAAGAGATCGTTTCTCAAGCCCTAGAAATTGCTGCAGAAATTGATGTTTATACTAATAAACAAATCATGGTCGAAAGTTTTGAATCCTAGATTTAAAGGAGAATGTAAGAATGGAATTAAGTCCCAGACAATTAGTTGCAGAATTAGATAAATATATCATTGGTCAAGCAGAAGCCAAA
The DNA here is from genome assembly GCF_050409485.1 of Facklamia sp. P12945. Lineage (NCBI taxonomy): Bacteria > Bacillati > Bacillota > Bacilli > Lactobacillales > Aerococcaceae > Facklamia > Facklamia sp. P12945. The sequence goes on along the minus strand of NZ_JBNUPJ010000008.1, from coordinate 37,161 downwards.
CGTTCAATAGCCGTTGCTATTCGAAATAGACAAAGACGGTTACGCCTTGAAGCCGAAATGCAAGATGAAGTAAAACCTAAAAATTTATTAATGATTGGTCCAACCGGAGTTGGAAAAACAGAAATTGCTAGACGTCTAGCCAAGATTATTAAGGCCCCTTTTTTAAAGGTGGAGGCCACTAAGTATACCGAAGTTGGTTATGTTGGTCGTGATGTAGAATCAATGGTCAGAGACTTGGTAGAGCAAGCAATTCGTATCGTTCGTGATGAAATGCGCCAAGAGGTTGAAGATGAAGCACGTGAAAAAGCAATTGATCGAATTGCTAAAGCACTAGTCCCTGGTAAGAAGAAAAAGAAGGAAGTAAAAAAAGATCCTAACAATGCCGGTGGCTTCGTCTTGCCAGATATGGAAGCTTTTATGCGCCAAATGCGTGGTGAAGTAGAAGCAGAAAAAGAAGAAGTGACGGAAGAAGTGGCTTCCAACCGTCGTCATATTCGCCAGCAAATTCGTGAGGGTGTGTTGGATAAACAAGAAGTGACTATTGAAATGGAAGAAAAGAAACTACAGTTAAACTCACTTAATCCTGCTATGGAGCAAATGATGGATATGCAAGAATCCCTCAACGCTTTAAGACCGAAGAAAATGATTCAGCGTACAGTGACTGTCAAAGAAGCGCTTAAGTTATTAACAGTAGACGAAGCAGACAAATTGGTAAACGAAGAGGATATTCATCAAAAAGGCTTAAAACTAGCTGAGAAAAACGGTATTATTTTTATTGATGAGTTAGATAAAATTGCCTCTTCAAGTAATCAATCGGGAGAAGTTTCAAGACAGGGTGTTCAGCGTGATATTTTACCAATCGTTGAAGGTAGTCAAATTCAAACCAAATACGGTATTATAAAGTCTGATCATATTCTCTTTGTGGGATCAGGTGCTTTCCATGTTGCTAAACCTTCTGATTTAATTCCAGAGTTACAAGGACGCTTTCCAATTCGAGTCAATCTTCAGGACTTAACCGCTGACGATTTTGTTAAAATTCTAACCGAACCTAAAAATGCCTTACTTATCCAATATCAGGCCCTTTTAGCTACTGAAGAGGTGACTGTTAACTTTAGCGATGAAGCAGTTCAGAAAATGGCCTACTATGCGGAAACCTTAAACCGCAATACAGATAATATTGGAGCAAGACGCCTACATACGATTATTGAGACAGTTTTAGAAGATTTATTATTTGAAGCAGCAGACACACCAATGGTAATTGAAATTACTGAAAAATACGTCGATGATAAATTAGCAGATAAGGTTGAGAATCAAGATCTTAGCCACTATATCTTATAAAGAAATGGGTGAAGCCTATGGTAACCATTCAAAATAGTTTTTTAAAAGTGGAGATAACTGAGAATGGGGCAGAAGTCCAGTCAATTACTGATCTAAAGACAGACTATGAATTTCTCTGGCAAGCAGACCCTTTCTATTGGTCTCGCAGTGCCCCCATCCTTTTTCCCATCGTTGGGCGCCTACAGGATGATCAGTATCTTTATGGTGGAAAATTCTACCAAATGAGTCGCCATGGGTTTGCTAGAGATTATACCTTTACTGTTCAAAGTCAAACCGAATCTTCTGCAAGTTTTTACTTAAAAAACAATAAAAACACGCTAGAATCCTATCCCTTTGAATTTTCGCTTCAGGTTAATTATGTTTTATATGATCATAAGTTAACAATTACTTTTGAAGTTTATAATCCTTCACTTGAAAAACCTTTATATTATTCAGTGGGTTATCATCCGGCCTTTAATCTCCCACATACAGTAGGAAGAAATTATCCGGAATTCAATCAAGTAAGTTACCAATTAAATCCAGAAGGGTATTATTATCTCTTACAAACTAATAATGATGGCCTAGTCAACTTAGAAAGAGCTAAGTATACAGAAGTGATTAATCAAAAGCTGCGTCACAAACAATTTAGAAATGATGCCTTAATCTATCAAGTGAGTGAAAAAGCTGAACTTATCTTAATGGATGCTATCAATGATGTTGAAATTAAATTTCGTTCTATTGGCTTTGACTATGTTGCTTTATGGTCTCCTTATCCTAAGCGAGCTCCTTTCTTAGCCGTAGAAGCATGGTCTGGCTTACCGGATATTGCCAATGAGCCTGAGCTATTTAAGCATAAACGGGGAATTCATAGTTTAGCCCCCCAATCCATCAGTACTCATGATTTGACGATGGAATTTTTCAAGGGTGAATAAAATTAAAAAGATAAAAATAGCTAAGGAAAATGCCTTAGCTATTTTAATTTATTTTTTTCTAGGATTTAAACCGAAGGTCACTCGACTTTCTTCTCCTTTAAGCAGTCTTTGAATATTCTCTCGATGACGATAGACCATCAAAACAGCCATAAAGGCAAAGCCCCAAGAATATACTAAAGGTTCTCGTAGAATAATCCAAATAGCGACCAGCAAAAAAGAGGTCATGGCAGCAATACTCACAATTGATGTCAATAAGAGAATGGTTATAAAGAGAGCGACCATGGCTAAAGCAATATAAAAGTTAAATGCCAATAGTACACCTACCGATGTTGCAACGATTTTTCCGCCACGGAATTGACTGAAAATTGGATAGGCATGTCCCAGAACAGCAGCAATAGCCGTTAGCATAATAGCTAAATCACTATCCGAGCCTAAGAGCTGTTGGGCCATTAAAACTGGAAGATAGCCCTTTAAAATATCCACAATAATAACCACAATGGCTGCAATCGGTCCAAAATTTCTGCCGATATTCGTACCACCAGAATTGCCTGAACCGAGGGTCCGAACATCGATATTGTGGATATATTTTGAATACCAGACACCTGAGGGAATCGATCCCGCCAAGTATCCGACAATAATCATTAAGATAGCTAACATTTATTAACCTCCTAGTTTACTATCTTCATTCTAACATGATTGAATAATTTTCACCAAGCGAATTTCTTAATTATAAAAATGCAATATTTTTGACTTTTAGGCATCAAAACAACTTTAAGTAAATCAAAAGTGTCAAAGCAGGATTTATTCTGCTATGATAATAGAGTTGGGAAATAGAGCCTTTATACTGAATAGATACTATCGTTAAAAGATTATTCAAAAAACGCATGACTATTTCTTATTAAATAACATTAAAAGGGTGAGAAAATGGCAAACAAAAATTCTAAAGTGAATTTAAGCAATTATAATGATGATGCCATTCAGATATTAGAAGGTCTAGAAGCCGTAAGAAAAAGACCGGGTATGTATATCGGATCGACTGATCAAAAGGGCCTTCACCATCTTATTTATGAAATTGTTGATAATTCTGTAGATGAAGCTCTATCAGGTTTTGCAAATCGAATTGTTGTGTCTTTAGAAGCAGATGGCTCGATTCGCATTACTGATAATGGCCGGGGCATGCCGATTGGTAGGCATGCTTCAGGGGTTCCTACGGTTCAAGTTATTTTCACTGTATTACATGCTGGTGGGAAGTTTGGCCAAGGTGGATATAAATCCGCTGGAGGGCTTCATGGAGTAGGAGCCTCGGTCGTAAATGCTTTATCTTCATGGTTGGAAGTGACGGTTATTCGAGAGGGATACCAATACCATATGCGGTTTGAAGAGGGCGGACGTCCTGCCAGCTCTTTAAAAAAGACTAAGCACAATAATCAATCAGACACTGGTACAAGTGTTCATTTTATGCCGGATGAAAAAATATTTGGATCTTCTGCCATTAACTATGAAACCATTTCCGAAAGGCTGAGAGAGTCAGCCTTCCTTTTAAAAGGAATTACCATTGAAATTCATGATCAAAGAAAAGACATTTCAGAGACTTTTCATTATGAAGATGGTTTACAAGATTTTATTCAATATCTTAATGAAGATAAAGAAGTCATGGGAAATGTGGTGGCTTTTTCAAGCCAATCAGAAGATTTTGAGATTGATTTTGCCATGCAGTATAATGATGGTTATTCAGAAACCATTCTTTCTTTTGCTAATAATGTTCGTACCAATGGTGGTGGCACGCATGAAACGGCCATGAAGACAGCTATTACCAAGGTATTTAATGACTACGGTCGTAAAATGAGTTTGATTAAAGAAAAGGATAAAAATTTAGAAGGGTCCGATATCCGGGAAGGACTGGCAGCCATTGTATCGGTTCGTATTCCTGAGCAATATCTACAATTTGAAGGACAGACGAAGGACAAATTAGGAAGTCCAAAGGCACGTACCATTGTTGAATCTTTTGTAACAGAGCACTTAGGTTATTATTTAGCAGAAAACGGTAATTGGGCGCAAACTATTTTAAGAAAAGCTTTAAAGGCTAGACAAACACGAGAAGCTGCTCGCAAAGCGCGTGAGGCTTCACGTTCTTCTAACTCTAATAAACAACAAGAACGCTTAATTTCAGGTAAGCTTACTAAGGCCCAGTCAAAAGATGCTTCAAAGAATGAACTTTATATCGTGGAGGGAGATTCGGCCGGTGGCTCAGCTAAATTAGGGCGTGATCGTAAATTTCAAGCCATATTGCCTTTAAGAGGTAAGGTCATCAACACTGAAAAAGCATCTTTAAGCGATATTATGAAAAATGAAGAAATTAATACCCTCATCTACACAATTGGTGCAGGGGTAGGGGCTGATTTTGATATTAAAGCTGCTAACTATGATAAAGTGGTCATTATGACGGATGCGGATACGGATGGTGCTCACATTCAAGTACTGCTTTTAACTTTCTTCTACCGCTATATGAAGCCATTGATTGAAGCAGGCAAGGTCTATTTGGCCATGCCGCCTCTATATAAGGTATCAAAGGGAAAAGGTAAGAATGAAAGAATCGAATACGCTTGGACAGATGAAGAACTACAAGCAAAAATTAAAGCAGTGGGACCAGGCTACATCTTACAACGTTATAAGGGGCTCGGAGAGATGAATGCGGATCAATTATGGCATACGACTATGAATCCTTCCTCACGCTTATTGATAAGAGTAACTCTTGATGATGATTCGTTATCCGAAAAGCGTTTATCGACTTTAATGGGTAGTAAAGTAGATCCTCGCCGTAAATGGATTGAAAAAAATGTTCAATTTACCATGGATGAAGAAGATTCTCTATTAAAAGAAAACACCCAAACCAACCACTCTCTAGCACAAGAAGACAAGGAAGCCTTGTTAGTGGCTAAAAACCCAGCTTCAAAAGCATCTGCGAAAACACAAAATACGCTATCAAAAAAAGAGCCGTCTACTGACCTTAATGAAAATCCAAGTAAGGATTTAGTGGATGAAAATGGACAAATTGATTTATTTGGAGGTGATTTATAATGACTGAACTAGAAAATAAAGGAGTCCAAGAATTAAATTTTTCATCGGTTATCGGTGATCGATTTGGTCGCTATTCCAAGTATATCATTCAAGATAGAGCGTTACCCGATATTCGCGATGGTTTAAAACCCGTTCAAAGACGTATTTTATATGCTATGTTTGCCGAAGGAAATACTGCTGAAAAAGCTTATCGCAAATCAGCCAAAACAGTGGGGAATGTGATCGGTAATTATCATCCACATGGAGATTCATCGGTTTATGAGGCCATGGTTCGTATGTCTCAAAGTTGGAAAAACCGCCAACCTTTGATCGACATGCACGGTAATAATGGTTCCATGGATGGCGACCCAGCTGCGGCAATGCGTTATACAGAAGCTAGGCTTTCAAGTATCGCCATGGAACTCTTAAGAGATATCCATTCTCAAACAGTCGATTGGATTCTGAACTTTGATGATACCATTGAAGAACCTCGTGTTTTACCCGCTCGCTTTCCTAATCTACTAGTGAATGGCGCAACCGGTATTTCAGCAGGTTATGCAACCGATATTCCTCCACACAACTTAGGGGAAGTCATTGACGCTTTAATTTATATGATTAAGCATCCCGATAAAATCAGTGTTGACCAGTTAATGAAGTATTTACCAGGACCAGATTTTCCAACGGGTGGTATTATCCAAGGTAAGGCGGGCATTAAAGAAGCCTATCAAACGGGTCAAGGTAAAGTTGTTATTCGATCTAAATTAGAAGTTGAAAAATTAAAGGGTGGTAAGTCTCAAATTGTTGTGAGTGAAGTACCCTATGACGTTAATAAAGGCAAACTTATTCAAAAATTAGATGAAATACGTCTTTCTAAAAAGCTAGAAGGGATTGCTGATGTTCGCGATGATTCAGATATTAATGGTGTTTCATTAGTCATTGAACTAAAAAGAGATGTAGAGGTCGAACCAATTCTTGCTTACCTCTATAAAAACACCGATTTACAAGTAAATTATCACTTCAATATGATAGCCATTCACGATCGTCGACCAGTCCTTTGTTCCTTAGAAAAAATGTTACAAGCTTACCTTGACCATCAAAAAGACATTATTCGTCGAAGAACTCAATTTCTTCTTAAGAAAGATCAAGACCGTCTTCATATTGTTGATGGCTTAATCCGAGTTATTTCTATTTTAGATGAAGTAATTACCACTATTCGCCAATCTGAAAACAAGGCCAATGCTAAAGATAATTTACATCAACAATATAATTTTTCAATGGCACAGGCTGAAGCAATTGTTTCCTTACAGTTATACCGTTTAACTAATACGGATATTGTTGGCCTACAACAAGAAAAATTTGAACTTAACGAAAGAATCCATATGTACGAGAATATCCTTTCTAATGCCAGTACTTTAGACAAGGTTTTGGTTAAGGAATTAAAGGAAATTAAGAAAAAGTTTAATAGTTTGAGAATGAGTCAATTAGAAGAGGAAGTGGAAGAAATTACCTTGGAAAAGACTCTTTTAATCCCACAAGAGCAAGTCTATGTGTCTGTGACTAAGGAAGGATACTTGAAACGTACTTCGGTTAGGTCATTTACGGCTTCCGATTCCACTGATTTAGGATCTAGAGATTTAGACTATCCATTATTTGTTCAAGAACTCTCGACTCATGATGCGATTGTGATTATCACATCTAAAGGTAATTATATTCATTTACCTGTTCACGAATTACCAGACATTCGTTGGAAAGATCTGGGTTTACATTGGTCTCAGCAATATCAATTAGATAAAGAGGAGTCCATCATTGCGGTGTTTGCGCAAAAAGCTTCGGATAATCCGAGTGAAGACCGAATTGTCATGATGACACAAGCAGGTCGCATTAAACAAACCCTCTTATCAGAATTCTCAACTTATCGATCCTATAAAACTCGGACAATGACTGCAATTAAATTGCAAGATGACCACGATCAATTAGTAGCAGCTCGATTAGCTAAAGCAGACAAGAACTATCAAATCGCCAGTATGACCCACCGCTCCTACGGTTTACGGTTTGATTTAGAACAAGTTTCAATTCAAGGACTAAAAGCACAAGGGGTCGTAGGTATGAAACTGAAAAAGGATGATTATCTTGTATCGATGCTCTTAATCGATCAAGCAGCTTCAAGACCACAAGTCTTCTTATTAACCAATCGAGGAAATCTTAAACGAATGGATAGTGAAGAACTGGCTAGTGCTAATCGCGCCAGTGTTGGAACGCTCATTCTAAAAGAAATAAAATCAAACCCCCATCGGATTTTAAAAGCTTTAGCCTTACAAAAAGGGAATATACCGATTATTATTCAAGGGGATACCGGTAAATCATTAGAGATGATGGCTTTTGATATCAATATTAGTAAACGCCAGAATAATGGCAGTCAGATTGTTGAGCTTGATCAACTAGGTAAGGTGATAGACATCCATCCTGCACGCTTGAAAATGTTAGATGAAGAATAAGATAAAAAACAAGTATCTGAACCAGATGCTTGTTTTTTATTTGCAAAATCAACAACTAAAACTCTGTGTACTAAAAAAAAACAGAAAGCAAACAACTGTTATAATCTTATTGCTACAATGAGCACAGAATACACTCTATTATTTTGTTTTTTCTAACAAAACACTGATATGTAAAGCTTAACACTAATTATATAATTCACAATAACTGTTTACATTGAACTTTTCTTGTGTTATATTATGGGTGTAGAAATTGTCGGATCATTTTAAAAAAGGAGAATTAAAATGGAAATTGCAAATAAAACCGAATTAAATAAAGCATGGGATGGCTTTCAAGGAAGCAAATGGCAAAAAGAAATCGATGTTCGTGATTTTATTCAAGAAAACTATGCCTTATATGAAGGGGATGAAAGTTTCCTAGCAGATGCTACACAAAATACAAAAGATCTTTGGGACCAAGTGATGGACCTTAATAAAAAAGAACGGGAAGCAGGTGGCGTTCTTGATATGGATACTAAAGTAGTTTCTTCTATCACTTCTCATCAAGCAGGTTATTTAGATAAAGACAAAGAAGCAGTCGTTGGTTTCCAAACAGATGCTCCTTTTAAACGTAGCTTACAACCTTACGGTGGAATTCGTATGTCTAAGAATTCCTTAGAAGCTTATGGCTATGAGTTAGATCCAGAAACAGAACATATCTTTACACAATATCGTAAAACTCATAACCAAGGTGTTTTTGATGTCTATACCCCAGAAATGCGCGCTGCTCGCCGCTCTGGTGTTATTACCGGTCTTCCTGATGCATATGGCCGTGGTCGTATTATTGGTGACTACCGTCGTGTAGCCTTATACGGGGTAGAGCGTTTGATGGAAGAAAAGCAAAAAGATTTTGCTAACATCGGAAATGGTACAATGGATAACGATGTGATTCAATTACGTGAAGAAGTTACTGAACAATACCGTGCTTTACAAGAATTAAAAGAATTAGGCGAAATTTATGGCTTTGATATTTCACGTCCAGCTGAGAATGCAAAAGAAGCTTTCCAATGGTTATACTTAGGCTATTTAGCTGCCGTTAAGCAACAAAATGGAGCGGCTATGTCATTAGGACGTACTTCTACTTTCTTAGATATTTATATCGAACGTGACCTAGCTAAGGGCACATTGACTGAAGTCGAAGCACAAGAGTTAGTTGATCATTTCGTGATGAAATTACGTTTGGTTAAATTTGCACGTACACCAGAATACAATGAATTATTCTCTGGTGACCCAACTTGGGTAACCGAATCAATCGCTGGTATAGGTTTAGATGGACGCCCACTTGTTACTAAGAACTCTTTCCGTTTCTTACATACCTTAACAAACTTAGGTCCGGCTCCGGAACCAAACCTAACAATTCTTTGGTCACCATCATTACCTCAAGCCTTTAAAGAATATGCAGCTAAAATGTCGATTATATCTTCTGCTATTCAGTATGAAAACGATGAGATCATGCGTCCAGAATATGGTGATGATTATGCGATCGCGTGTTGTGTGTCTGCTATGCGTGTAGGTAAACAAATGCAATTCTTTGGAGCGCGTGCTAACCTTGCTAAGACATTACTTTATGCCATTAATGGTGGGGTAGATGAAAAATCTAAAGCGCAAGTTGGCCCTCAATATGCGCCAATTACATCTGAATATTTAGATTACGATGAAGTTTTGGCTAAATATGATGATATGATGGAATGGATTGTTGAGTTATATGTAAATACTTTAAATATCATCCACTATATGCATGATAAGTATTCTTACGAATCATTAGAAATGGCTTTACACGATACAAAAGTTCTTCGTACAATGGCAACTGGTATTGCAGGCTTCTCAGTTGCAGTAGATTCTCTATCTGCAATTAAGTATGCTAAAGTTAAAACAATTCGTGATGAAAATGGTTTAGTGATTGACTACGAAATTGATGGAGATTTTCCTAAATATGGAAATAATGATGATCGTGCGGATCAAATTGCTGTAGAATTATTGAAGAACTTTATGACAAAAGTTCGTAAACATAAAACTTACCGTGATTCATTACAAACAACTTCAATTTTAACTATTACTTCAAACGTTGTTTATGGAAAGAAAACTGGTAATACACCGGACGGACGTCGTGCAGGAGAACCATTTGCACCAGGGGCTAACCCAATGCATGGTCGCGATACCCATGGTGCTTTAGCTTCTTTACTTTCTGTGGCTAAAGTACCTTATGAGTACGCTTTAGATGGTATTTCCAATACCTTCTCAATTATTCCTAAAGCGCTTGGTAAAGAAGAAGCCACTCAAAAAGCTAACCTAGCTAATATGTTAGATGGTTACTCGACAAGTGGTGGACATCACTTAAATGTCAACGTCTTTAACCGTGACACCTTATTAGATGCGATGGAACATCCTGAAGAGTATCCACAATTAACAATCCGTGTATCAGGTTATGCTGTAAACTTTATCAAGCTAACACGCGAACAACAATTAGACGTTATTAACCGTACAATGCACGCTTCAATGTAAACTTTAAACAATTAATTAAAAACTTCAGAAAAAGGGACTGAATTTTATTTCAGTTCCTTTTTCTAAAAGTTAGATGGAGGAATTGAAATGTCAGAAGTAGCACAAGTAATTAAAGGCTATGTTCACTCCACAGAAAGTTTTGGTTCAGTTGATGGACCGGGTATTCGCTTTATATCTTTTATGCAAGGTTGTCGAATGCGATGTGAATTTTGCCATAACCCAGATACTTGGAAGATGACGGGTGGCAAGGAATACAGCCCACAAGACTTATTTAATGAAGCCATTCAGTATCGTGCTTTCTGGGGAAATGAAGGGGGAGTCACTGTATCAGGTGGGGAACCCTTATTACAGATGGATTTTTTAATCGAATATTTCAAAATATGTAAGGCCAATGGAGTACATACAACCATAGATACTTGTGGCCAGCCTTTCACTTATGAAGAGCCTTTTTTTAGTAAATTTCAAGAACTGATGATGTATACGGATCTGCTTTTGTTTGATATAAAACATATCGATCGTCAAGGCCATATTAAACTAACCGGCCATCCAAATGATAATATTCTTGAAATGTCACGCTATTTATCAGATATTAATAAAGCCGTCTGGATCCGTCATGTATTGGTTCCAACAAGAACGGATTTTGATGAATATTTATACCGTTTATCCGATTATGTAGCCAGTTTAAATAACGTCTTAAAGTTTGAAGTTTTACCTTACCATATGATGGGTGTTTATAAATACACTGCATTAGGCTATCGATACAAATTAGAAGGTGTAGAACCTCCAACTAAAGAAAGAGTCGAAAATGCCAACCGTATACTGCGCTGTGCAGAATATACCGGCTACCTAAAATCATAATAAAAAAATCTGTAACCATTCAAATTTAATGGGTGGCTACAGAATTTTTTTAGCAATTTTTTCTAATTAGTAATAAGATCAATTAACCGCCAACTAAGAATTTTGTAAAATAAGCGACAGCAATACCTACAGCTCCTGCTAAAACTCCTAAAATTAAACCACTATCAATAAGAGACTTCCAATTAGCTGCTGCTGCTGTTAGAGAAGCTGTTGGACCACCGACGATACAACCAACAATTGAAAGAATCATGTATCCATATTCTATCTTAAATAGACGACAGATCAACAAGTGTAAAGTCAAACCTCCAACTAACATTCGAAAAAACATAAAGTGTCATGGTTAAGGTAGAACCTACAAATTGCTGCCAGTCAACTGCAAAACTAATAGTTGAAAAAACATTAAGGATAAGAAGAGTCCTAAATCTAAATTAGCACATAGTTTATTATTGAGCTAGACCGATAAAACGGTCGTTAACAAGATTAAACGAACAGCCTTCCAAATAGTCTCCGGCATGTAAGCTTTTGAAAATGCTGTAGTCAAAATATTTATACCAAAACCAATGGTTAATAGCTAAGTAGTTTCTCTAATGGACCACTCTTTATCTGACATCAATGCTTTCGTGTCACTAGTTGAAGGTTCTTCTTCACTTAAATGATAAGGCCAAAACTTTTCCCAAGCTTTTGAAGCTTTAAGCATAGCTGGCGCGGCGAGCATAAAGTTTGTTAAAGGGGTAGCAATAACGTAATCTGACGCGTTAGCAGCCGCAATGGTTTGATGACTAGCATCTAAAACTGTTGCAATAGTCGTTAAGTTAGGAGTACCACCAGTGTAGGTCGCAACAAACATCCCAGCGATCTTTTATCCTTCATCCATATAAGGGGAAAAATGAAGGCTAAGATAGTTGCAATCACCATAAGTGATAAAATACCTGAACTTAAAGCAATCACCGGATTTTTACTTTTTCAACTCAACTAAATCCATACTTAGCATGCAAATAATAATACTGATGGGAACTAGAAGTGAACTTATAGCACTATACACTTTATGACTGATAGGCACGACTCCTGTATTAGAAAAAATAATTCCAATTACAACAACAGTCAGGACCGGTCCTAACGATTTAAAAACTTTGTATCTTTGCAAGAATAACGCAACTGCGATTATGGATAAAACAATGAAAATAAGACCATTAGTTCTAGTTAAAACGCATCCACACAATCATGCCTTTATTATTTCTTTTATAATTCTACCATAAGTAGAAAAACATAATATTAAATTGTATTATCAATATAGCTAATCTATATTAAAGCAAAAGCCTATAATCTAACTAAATAATCCTGTAAAAATTTTTGAAAATATTTATTATTTTTATCTTTTTAAAAACTTACTTTAATTATCCTATGTCAATAAGGATTCAAAAATTTATTAAAAAGTGATAAACTTAGACTGTAATTTAATTTAGGAGGATAAATATGACAAAATACTTAGTTTTTGGGCATAAAAAGCCAGATACAGATACTATTGCTTCAGCCATCGCTTTTGCCTATTTCTTAAAGCAAGAAGGACACCAAGCAGAAGCAGTCGCACTGGGTGAAATATCAAGTGAGCCAGCTTTTGCTTTAGAAAAATTTGGTATCCAACCACCAAGAATTATTAATACAGCTGCTAATGAAGTGAGCCAAGTTGCTCTAGTGGACCACAATGAGCCACAACAATCAATAGACGATATTGATCAAGTTCAAATTGATTACGTCATTGACCACCACCGCATTTCAGGCTTTAATACAGCTCAGCCTCTTTATTACCGTGCGGAGCCCTTAGGGTCAACCGCCAGTATTCTTTATAAGATGTTTCAAGAATATGGCTATGAAATTCCAGCAGATATTGCCGGCATGATGTTATCTGCTATTATTTCAGATACCTTGTTATTTAAATCTCCAACAACAACCGAAAAAGACAAGGAAATCGCTGAAAAATTGGCTGAAATAGCCCAAGTTGATATTCAATCATATGGTTTAGAATTTTTAAAGGCTGGAGCTGATCTTAGTAAGCAATCGGATGAGGAAATTGTTGATGGGGATGCTAAAAACTTTGTCATGAACGATCAAAATATTCGTATTGGTCAGACAAACATTATCGGCTTTGACGAGATTTTAAGTCGTAAAGAAAATCTTTTAAAAGTAATGGAAGATAAGCGAAAAGAAATGAATCTTAAACTCTATGTGCTAGTGATTACGGATGTCTTAGAATCCGATTCTATTGGTTTGGTGGTAGGGGCGGATATTAGTGTTGTAGAGGCAGCTTTCAATACTAAAGTTGAAGATCATCAATTTGATTTACCAGGAGTAGTTTCACGTAAGAAACAAGTGGTTCCTCCATTAACAGCAGCATTTAACAAATAAAATGAATTCCAGCCCTCAACTTTATATTAAAGTTGGGGGCTGGAATTCATTATTCTTTTAATGAAAGACGTTTAATAACAGATGCCTGAGGTGTCACATAAAGTGTTTTTTGGCCTTCATAAATAACGAAGCCAGGTTTAGAACCGTTAGGTTTCTTTAAATGTTTAACTTGGACGTAATCAACAGGCACATTAGCAGATTGTGAAAATTTAGAATAATAGGCCGCTAATTGAGCAGCTTCTACAAAGGTTTCTTCACTAGGTTTATCACTTTCGATAATAACGTGGGCACCAGGGATGTCCTTTGCATGAAGCCACCAATGGTTTTTAGATGCTTTTTTGAGGGATAAGTCGTCATTTTGTTGATTGTTTCTACCGACATAAATCATGACACCATCACTAGATTTAAAGCGACGGGGTTTAGATTGGTTTTTTGCTCGCTTTTTACTTGAAGAAGGCTTCTGTCCCACATAGCCTTCATTAATTAATTCTTGCTTAATCGATTCAACATCTTCAAGATCAGCTTGCTTAAGTTGGACTAAAATACCTTCTAAATAATCAATCTCAGCGCGGGTTAAGCTTTCTTCACGATTAATATATTTGAGAGCATCCCGATATTTTTGATACTTTTTAAAGTAAACTTGAGCATTTTCAACAGCATTTAATCGAGGATTTAATTGGATATCCATTGGCTCGTCATTATTATAAAAATTAGCCAAGGTCACCTGGTATTCCTTATCATTAATTTGATAGGCAAAGGCATTTAAAAGTTCACCTTTAATGCGATAGTCATCAGCACTTGCTGCAACATGTCGGTCAATTGAAAGTTTTTTCAATTTTTTTTGATTTTTATCAATCACTTGCTTTAATTTATGAATAATATTACCCGATAATTGCTTGACCCTATCTAAATGAACCTTTTGGTGAGAATATGCATAAATTAATTCGGAAAGAGAATCGAAGGCCACTTCTGTTCCTGGTAAATTTGCCAATTTAAAAGCATAGAAATAAACATTTTTTTCCGTTTGATAAAGAGTAGGAGAGGGGAATTCAATGGCTGATTTAACTCTTTCTAAACTGGCCAAACTAGATAGATTCCCACCTTCATCAGACATCCAAAAAGCAATCTCTTGTGCAAGAAGTTTTCCCATTCCTTGTACGCATTGGAAGGCTCTCCCTTCTCTTAGAATCGCTTCATTCTGATGACTAAATTCAAACAATTGAGAATCATTCAATTCAAATAAGTTTACTTGTTGTCTGTTGCGGGGAGGTCGCTTGAATTCTGCTCCTGGAGTGAGTGAACGATAAGCGTTTTGACTATCTGGAACATGCTTAATACAATCAATAATGGTTTGTTTATTCTGGTCGACTAGAAGGATATTTGAGTGTCGCCCCATCAATTCAAAGGTTAGCAGGTATTCTTGGTCAACACCTATTTCATCACGACCGGTAAAATAGAAATCAATAATCCGATCGTTCTCATATTGCTTGATATCAATAATGAAGGCAGATTCCAAGTATTTTCTTAATAACATGCAAAACATAGGGGCCTGTTGTGGATTGGCTGATTTCTCTTGAGTTAAGTATAAAGAAAAATAATTCGGGTGAACCGTGGCGGCTAGGCGATGATTGGTTCGGTTAGCACGTATAACTATTTGTAATTCTTGTTCAAAGGGTTGGTAAATTTTATGTACACGTCCTGCTTTTAATTGTGATCGTAACTCTTCTACTAAAGCTCGTGTAAAAAATCCGTCAAATGTCATCGTCTCACTCCTCAAAAATGTCTGTTATTTATTATAAAACAAATAGGCCCTTTAAGCTAGTAAGGGCCTATTGAAGTGATTTCTTTACATAGAAATGAATTATTTCACTATTGATTTGGCATAGTTAGAAGGACTAATACCAAATTCTTTCGAAAAAGCTCTTGAAAAATATTGGATGGAACCATATCCTAATTCATTAGCGATTTCAGAAAGAGTCATTTTAGATTCATGAATTAATAGCTTACTTTGTTTTAAACGTAAGCTGTTAATGTATTGTTTAGGGGTTTGTCCTGTATATTTATTAAATAAGCTTTGGAGGCTGGAGCGAGAAATATTGAAGACTTCTACCAGATCATTTACTTGATGAAGCTGACCGACATTCTCTTGGAGAAAATCAATGATTGATTGGAACAAGTCATTTTCATAATTTTCTCGCATGGAGGTAGACCTTTCAGTTTCTGTTTTATTCTCACCGTTGTGAATTTGCGTAAGTATTAATTGGAGACTTGTGACCATTTCATCATAATAGAAAGGACATTTATCCTCAGAAATAGCCGCTAAATTGACCAAGCGACTTACAAGTTGAATTTGACGATGACCAAGATGAATTGGCCTTTGAGCGATCGATTCGGCTAAGCCTTGACCAGAAAATAAAATGGAAATCAGTGTAGTCATCCCTTCTTCTTTAAAGGCAATTTGATTTTTTTGTCCTGGAAAAATTAACCAGGCGGAATTTTTTGATAAAAGAATCTGCTTATTATAGCTTACTTCTATCGAAGCTTGTCCTTGATCGACGATAATTAACTCATAGTAATTTTGTGGATGGTTGAGTATCCGTTCACCGCTTGAGTAGACTTGGTAATCAAGACCGAAGACATTTTCAATTTTAAGGCGTTTTATTTCTTTTTCTACCTTTATAGCTTCTTTTAAAGTAATAATTTGTGGTTCTTCATTTTGGCTGGGTTCCAAATAAAGTTTACATTCTGCAGTTAGAGAGAGTGTATTAAAGTATACACCCGCATTAAGCTGAACCGCATTTTGTAAGATAAAAAATTGAAAGGATTCTTTTTTATCTGGAGTATCCGTCATCACTAATAGAGCTAATCCTTTATGTTCAGTTAGGATAACTGGCTTATTAAAACGTAGTAGAGCTTGTGATCGATCCCTTTTAATGGTTACTAAACGATTAAAGGGTTTAATTTGTTGGTGGTTAGTCTTGACGGAGGTAAAATATTTCGAAGTGGCGTTCTTGGTCGATTGCTTATACATGGTAAACTCCTTTCTGCTTCTTATGTCTATTATATCTTAATTAGGATAAAAGCACTATTAATCTTTAGAAGTTAAAATTGTTCTAAAAATTATCTAAATTAACTTATATTTAAATAAGTTCTTTTAATTCAATGAAGCTAGAGTAAGAAGGTTTTGTTTGTTATAATATATTTAAAATTTAAGATAAAGTAGGTAATGTGATGAAAAGAATAAATCGAATTTTGAAGTATGTGTTCGCTATTAACTTCTTTGGGATGATTCTCTTTATTTCTAAGCCATTTTTTACGAGAGTTTATGCAGAAGAAGAGGTTAGGGCTGAAGAAACTCAAGCAGTCAAAGAAGATACTAAAGTAAAATATGTAACCATTCGATCAATTGGCGATATTTTATTACATGATAGTGTTTATTGGAGTGCCCAAACTGGTTCAACGAGTTATCAATTTGATCCAATGTTTAAAGAAGTGGCAAAATATGTCGCTAATGCTGATATCACGACAGCCAATATGGAGACCTTGGTGGCCGGAAATCAAATGGGAGTATCATCTTATCCTTTCTTCAATGTTCCAGATCAAATTGTCGATAGTCTATTAGCGATGGATGTAAATATTGTTTCAACCGCCACTAACCATACCATGGATTTCGGAGCTAAGGGGGCGCATCTTTCATTAGAAATTCTTAAAAATAAGAAAATGGAATATGTCGGATCCTATTCATCTTGGGACGATTACAACCGTCTACGGATCATTGAAAAAAATGGCATTCGAGTAGGATTTTTAAATTATACTTATGGTACGAATGGTAACCCAATTCCTCAAGATGAAAGATACTTAGTGACTCTGATTGATGAAGAACTTATCCCATTAGAAATTCAACATTTAAAAAGACAATGTGATGTAGCTATCGTTATTTATCAATTTGGCGAAGATGCTTTTTTACCAGTTGATTCTCAAATTAGATTAACTCAATTGGCTATTGATGCAGGAGCAAACTTTGTTCTAGGAGGACATTCTCACATTATGCAACCTATGAAACGTTTTAACGATCATCAAGGTGCTTGGTATTCTCATGGTAATTTTTTGTCTGGCCAAGTAAGAGCATATGAAAAAGTCGGTGGAATTGGAGAGTATACCTTTAAGATGGATGTTGATGGAAAAGTTACTTTAGATTCTATGCGATTGATGCCAACTTATAATGTTGGCTATCCAGAATGGTCTTTTTATCAAGTAATTCCATTAGCAAAGGCTCAAGACTTTGGTCTGTGGAACGGTGATCGTTTATATGAAGAAGTAGAGCAACGATTCACTAACTATGAAAAAGACCTTGATTTTGTACCTTATTTAGATTAACTCTATAAAGGATAGCATCTTTTTACTCTCTATTCTGTATTTACAACTAGTTACTTACAAAATAGAGGATTGGGTGAATTATGAAAAGGATAATAGTTGTTTTAATGCTCTTTACTCAAAGTTTTAGTTTACCGAATGTTCATGCTCAAAAAGGTGAAATGACTTATCTCAAAAGCCAAACCGATAAAAATATGGTATCTTTAGAAGCTTGTCAAATACTTTTAAGAGAGACACCACTGACTTCTTCAAATAGTCAAGAAATAATCTCAGATAAAGAGTTACAAAATCAATTTGAAGCCAATCAAGTGCGCATGACAGCCATTAATGAACGCTATCAAATTTTGAACCAAGAAATTATTTCTATTCAAGAAGGGCCTAGCAATTCCTTGAACGAGGCAAATCTTGCATTGGAAGAGGTCATTGAAACTCTTTACCAAAATTTATCAATTGAGCAGCAAGATTTTGTTTCCCTATCTGCTCAAGAGCAATTAGCCTTAATCAGTCAAGATGAAACAGTTATAGAATGGCAAGCTTACATTGAAGAGTTGAATCAAATTTTGGATCAATATATTAGTGAACAAGCCGAATTAGAAGCAGAATACCAACAATTACTCTATGATAACGAAACTTTAGGGGATCAAATTCAAAGTAGTAAGGAAACAATGGCCCAACTTAGTCAATGCCAGCTTTATCCTTATTCAACAAATGCTTACCTTATCAATCAAGAAAATATGCAATTAGACGCTTCTGATCTAGCGACTTTAATCGTCTCAATCGATAATTATTTACAAAAGATTGTCCCCAAAGCCTATGCTAAAGTTACTTTTCAACAAATTTATGATCTTTTTAATAAA
Source organism: Facklamia sp. P12945 (assembly GCF_050409485.1). NCBI lineage: Bacteria > Bacillati > Bacillota > Bacilli > Lactobacillales > Aerococcaceae > Facklamia > Facklamia sp. P12945. The sequence continues at coordinate 18,330 of NZ_JBNUPJ010000008.1, read as the reverse complement.
AAGATGACTGTTGAAGAACTAAATAATAAGCTTACTGACAAGGAAGTGATTGTATTAGATGATTTTACTTTTACCTCTTACCAATATGCAAAAGAATTGAGCTTATTTGATATCGAAGTGATGGCTTACCAAGCCTTGAATAATTATTATATAAATAATAAGGCTGAAGTTTATCACACTGTTTATAGTAATTTATTAAATCTAAAAGAAAGCCAATTACATTACTTTTATCTAATTAATAGTGAATTATTTGAAAATCTTAAGCATTATCTTGCAAATTATCTTAACCAGCATCAATTAATTAGTGATGAAAACATCCAACAAATTAAAACACTTCATGACCGTTATCAAATGAAATTAGTTTTATATAATGAGAATAATCAGACTTGGTCAGCTAATTTAGGGGCTGATTCGGGCTATTTATTAGAATATCAGGCAAAAGACTTACTTCAAACTCAAACGCCTAATAATGAATCAGCAGATATGGCTAAAGAAGATGTAAAGCATGATCAGCCAGTAGATCAGGTCAAAAAGAACCTAAATGATAGAGGGTTACTCAAACTAGAAGATAAGCAAATAGCAAATGAAACGGATAAACAGGATAATTTAGCCTTCTTAAAAGACAAACTAGCCAATAAGACTAAAGGCAAAAAAGCCAGTAATTTAGCTAAACCCTCTGATAAAGATAAAAATATCAAAGACAAGACGCAATCAAATGATAAAAAATCACAACTTTTACCAACTACTGGTGAGCAAAAGTTCTATCTCAATATCGCATGGTCTCTATTGATAATTGGCTTAATCGCCTTATTAATTAACCGCTACTTTAAACAGCTTCAGCATAAAAAGCGAATACAAGATCATCTTTTCAATGAGGAGGATCTATTTTAGTTTCACTATTTAAAAACTTTCGATATAATAAACCTAATCGAAAGGGGCGTTTTATATGGATATAAATGATTTTAATGAAGCAGTTAAGCACTTTAAGCAAATAGATAGTCATGAAGCTTTTGAATTAATAGAAGCAAAAGAAGGGAATCTTATTTTTGTAGGTCGTGAGACTTGCCCATATTGCCGTTTGTTTGTTAGTAAGTTAGCGGAAGCTGCGATTACAAGTGATTTAAATGTTTATTTCTTACATTCACAAACTCAAAATGACCTAGAAGGAACACAAATGTTCCGTGAAAAATATAACGTTGTCACAGTTCCTGGATTAGTTTATGCTGATTCGAATCGTACAGAAACAGTTTGCGATTCTTCTATGAAAGTAGAAGAGATTATTGATTTTGCTAGAGCATACTAGCTTAGTTAACAGAGGAGAGTAACATTGCAAGACAAACAAAAACAAGTAAAAACTCCTAAAAGCCCAATTGTCTGGTTTTTCATTATGATTATTCTATTCTCAGCTACCATGTTGTTACGGCTAAAAAGTGACTCTATTCAAGAAGCAGGTCAAAGTTTTGGAATACAATCTCAAGTTGCTAAGGAATCATCTGATTCCTTAGCACTTTCAACAACAGAAATAACTGAGTCAAGCACTAAGACCAAGCCTGACCAAACTAGTCAAACAACGGTTGAAGAAAGTTCTACTTCATCTCAAGAATCTGATCAAATCAGAATCTCAACAACTATCGAAACGATAGAAAAAATTGAATCCAGTGAAAGTTTTGAACAAGCCTATACTCAATTACCACCAGCTAAAACTTATTCTATTTTTCAATTTAAAAACAATGAAATTCAAGATCGATTTGTAAAACGCGCTTTTGAAGTGATGATTCAACGTCTCATTGATGAAGATAAATTTTTCTCTGCTGTAGATTATCAATTAACTATCGATCCAACATTGGACGATAATATCTATATTTTGCATCTAGAGGAAAAATACGCTGATCAATTAATAGAACGAGGGTATTACCGCTTTGATTATCGTGGAAAGAAAGTTACTAAATATTAAGTCAAAAAGCTCGGTACGGATTTAAGTGTCCTTATCGAGCTTTTTAAATCATAATTCTTTACTTAGCCAAACCCATTCCCAAATTTGATCGAATTTGCGTTCAAATTTAGGAAAATTTCCTCTGATTATAAAACTTTAGGTTTTTAAAAATCGATCTGATTTTGTTGATGAATCGGTAGACATGTAAGCAAGTTGATGATTCCTTTGGCTTTTAATCGACTTTCTAGTTCTTGATAGAGTAAATTTTTAAGTGTCCATTCATCATGCTCAGCTAATAAATACATAGCAATATTTGCTGAATGTTGATATGCTCTGCGAGGCGAAAAAGGGTAGGCATAGGCGAAGCCAATTATCTCTTGATCCATAAGAATTAGAAGAACGGCATGACTTTCTTGATAGCGAGTGACTTTTTCTTCAAATTTTTGGTTAGAAAGAACAGGACTTTCCAAAGTTAGCTGACTGTTTTGAATAAAGTCTTATAAATTGTTTGAATATCGTCAATATCACAAGGTCTAGCATCCTTGATGCTTATAAGTGGCATAAGACACCTCCTTTTGATATTCTATAATAAATATTTGAGCTTAAAATCAAAAATCATTGAAAGCGTTTACCTTTATAGTTATAATGAAAGTGTCAATTAAGTTAGAAAGGATGATCAGATGAGTCATAAAGTTTATACCAATTATTGGATGAATCGTCGTGATAATGTTGTGAAAGAACATGGATCTTACGCTACAGAGTCAGAAGCTCTCAGAGGGATAAAAGCTTGGTGGGAATTACAAAAAGATAATTACAAAGATGTTGTGGAAAGACGAACCAATTCAGGAGCTTTAGAAATCACTTACGGGGATAATAATTATTATTATCGTATTGTTGAAAGGGAGATGGATGAGGAACTTCCTTCATTGAAAGTAAAATTAAGGAGTCAAGGAGAAATTGAATCCTTAAGGAAGAAATATTTATTAGAAGATGAGCAAGTTTTATTTGATGAATTAGCCGAGCCTTATCGCGACCGTTTAGTCGAGGCTATGGGAGACGGTAAAAAAGTTCAAGATTACATATACGACCTGCAAGGTCGCATGATACGTCCTCTAAAAGTTGATAAATAATAAAATAAAAGAAGCTGAATATCCAGCTTCTTTTTTGTATGGTTTAGTAATAGTATTCATTACCTGAAGACTCAGGAGCGTAATCTACGCCTTCGTTAAAGATACCAGATGGATTCCAAAGAAGAAATTCAGTAATTCCATTTTCTTCCAAAGCAACAATTTGTTGTTGAACTTGAAGAGGTCCATATTCTTGATAGGTACCAGGTGCCAGATTCCAGTCAGTAAAGTCTTGTAACCATGGACGACTATTTGCCGCATTGGTAATATTTTTTAGGATGAGGTTTTCAGAATACATATATTGATCAACTAAGTTATAAGGTTCTAAGTCAGGAGCCGGTATACCAAAAAATCCTAAACCCCAGTGAGAAGGGTAGATCATAGAAGAAATCGTATCGACTCTTTCAGCAATTTGTTCAAAATTTTGACCGATTCCACGTACATCAGGAGCGTCCCCAGCAATTGCAGTATATCCAAAGATATCAGCTGAAACATCTGCGCCATATGGGGCTAATTTATCATTGGCTTCTTCTAAGAAATCATTAATGGCATAAACCCTTTCTTGTCCAAATTTTTCAGGGTCATCGGTTACATAGGTTTGATAGTTACCAATATTATAATCTAGTTGATCTGAGAAAGTTTGGAAACCTTCAGGGAAACGAACATAGTCAAATTGAATATCTTTAAAACCTAATTTAGCAGCTTCGATAGCAATAGTAATGTTGTAGTCCCAAATTTCTGGAAGGAATGGATTAATAAATTTAGCACCATTACCATCCTGCCAAATTTCTCCTGTTTCACTATCTTTAAAGGAATATTCAGGTTTGGCTTCAGCCACTAGTCGATCTTTGAAAGTTACAATGCGAGCGATTGGATAAATTTGACGTTTTTCTAATTCTTTCAAAAGTTCTTTAATATCTACATTGTTATAAGAATTTTGATTAACTAAAGGATTGTCTGTTTCTAATTTTGTTTGAATAACCCCCTCATCATCCTTAAAATCAATAACCACTGCATTTAAGGCGGTGGTTTCAACATAATCTAATAGGTAGTTTAGTCGTTCAGGATCAGAAAAAACAGAAGGAGCAAGATAAATGCCTTTAACACCTTCTTCAGGATAGGTAATATCGATGCCTGAATCATAAAAGAGGACAGAAGGTAGTTTCTCAGGTGCGGTAAGAATAGGATTATTGTGAGGCGATAAGCCCTCATAAGTATTATTTTCTCCTTGATTAATGCGGTTGTTGAATGCCACTACTTCTTCATCTGAATAGGCTAAGACTACTTCTGGAAGTTGGACTTTTTTGGCTTCTTTTTTATCTTCTACTTTTGGTTTACATGCTACTAGCAAAAGCATTAAAAAGGAAAGTAAAGTCAATTGTAAAATGCGTTTTTTATTCATTTAAATCACCGCTTTCTAATTATTTGCCTGTAAGATTAACAAGGTAGACTTTTAAATTAACTAAGAGTGTATTTAAAGGTTCAAAGTATTCGAGAATTTGATCTAAGTTCATATTATTTTCCGTATATAAAAGATTAACATTATCAAAAACAGCGAAGAAACTCTCATGATCAATTTCTTCACTAGTGATAGATTGATAAGACTGATCTTCTATTTCAATGTTTTCAAGATAATTAGAAATATAGATATCTGTTTTATCACATAGATTGGTCGTATATTCAATAACTTTTGTTATTTGATCTTTGGGAAGTTGATCGTTTTCTGGTATGTCTTTAAGCTCTTGGCATAATTCAAGTAATTGCTGACGGCTTTCTTCCATTTCAGCTAATAAATCTTTGCGCTTTGCGATGTTTTTGTTAAGAGGATTATCACTCTGTCCAAAGCCGGATAAATCTTCACTTAAATTAATGGTCGCTTCAAAATCTTGTTGAAGATCCAATTCACGGTTTTGAATTTCACTAATATTTCCAATAATTAGAGTAACATTGTCTTGGATGAGACCAACAGTTCGTTTAGCTCTTTCTAATGAGTTTCCACAAGCAATAATGAGAATAGATAGGCTTAGGAGGATTAATATTTTTTTTGTTTTCATCGTTTCTCCTTGTCATTCATTTATAGTTTATCTAAATTGAACTTTTTAATACATCTAGTATATAATAATAGGTATTGTAAACACAAATATTATAACAAATTAGAATTAATTTGGACAAGGAGGATTAAATGACGACCACTTTTATCATAACGGCTATAATCGTAATACTGGATCAAGCTTTAAAAATATGGACCCAAAATCATTTAACGCTAAATCAAACGCTAGAAATTATTCCTGATTTTTTTCAGTTAAACTATATTCATAATACAGGAGCGGGTTGGGGCTTATTTGCCGGCCAACGTTTTTTCTTAATAGGGGTAACTTTTTTAGTGATTTTCTATTTAGTTTATTTAATTTGGAAAAATCGCTACCATAGCCCTTGGACTAAACTTGCTTATGCACTTTTATTAGGAGGGGCAGTTGGCAACTTAATTGATCGTTTAGTGAGAGGCTATGTAGTAGATATGTTACAGATTCGTCTGTTTGATTTTCCAATTTTTAATTTGGCAGATGTGGCGCTTACTCTAGGCGTTATTTTATTGATTATAATGGTTATATGGACCGAAGAAGGAAGTGATTTAATTTGACAGAAGCATTAAAGCTCTCTAATAATGAAGCAGATCAAGACCGTTTAGATAAAGTTTTGACTAATTATTATCCAAATTTTAGTAGATCGCAATTACAAAAATTAATTAAAGAAAAAAGAGTAAAAGTTAACAATCAATTTTTAAAAGCTAACGCCATTTTAAAAGGGGATGAGATGATTACGATTGATTTTCCTGAAAAAGAAGCCAGCCCTGAAGAATTCGAGTTGATTGCTGAAGTGATGGAGTTAGAGATTATCTTTGAAGATGACAGTTTTTTGCTTGTTAATAAACCAGCTGGGATGGTTGTCCATCCTGCTAAAGGACACACTAACGGAACTCTAGTGAATGGCCTCTATCATTATTTAGGAAAAGCGCTATCCCAAGGCTTTCAATCTTACCGACCAGGAATTGTTCATCGAATTGATAAAGATACCTCTGGTTTATTAGTAGTAGCAAAAAATGATCAAGCCCATCGTCACTTAAGTCAACAATTGGTGGATCACACCATGGGGAGGACTTATGTCGCTTTAGTTAATGGGCAAGTTGAAAGCGACTCCGGACATATTGAAATGCCTGTTAAACGTGACCCATCCAATCGCTTAAGATGGCATGTGGATCCCTCGGGTAAAGAAGCTATTACTGATTTTCAAGTGCTGGAACGTTTTCAATACGCCACATTAATGCAATTAAAGTTACAGACTGGTCGGACTCACCAAATTCGCATCCATATGGAAGCTATAGGTCATCCAATTATAGCCGATCCACTTTATCGCAGAAATCTTCAAAATTTACCGGGGGAATTAGCTAATCAAAAAGACGGGCAACTATTACATGCAAAGGCCATTGATTTATTACATCCTGTTACAGATGAGCCCTTACATTTTGAATGTCCATTGCCCTTAAAGATGCAAAAAATTATAAATAGTCTAAAATAGTTAGAAAAGGAGGGAAGTAGAGATGTCTGAGACTAATCAAAAGATTTTAGCTAAGATCCGAAATTTATTGACTTTAGCTGAAGATGGCGGAAATGATGAAGAGAGCCAAACTGCTTTGCTGATGGCTCAAAAACTGATGTTAAAACATAAAATCTCTCAGCAAGAAGTTTCTGATAAAAAAAGTCCAGAAATCATTTTACGCTCCTTATCAGTCTATAAACGCTTGTATTGGTGGGAAAAAGTTTTAGTTAGGATTATCGCCGATAATTTTCGTTGCATGTTTTATATCCAAAGTAACCGATTACCTCATCAGCATTCGGTTCAACGCAAAATTGTTTTAATGGGTTTTCCAGAAGATGTGGATCTTGCTTTTCAAATGTTTAATTTAGCAGCGGATACAATGAAGTATTATTCTAAAATTCATCTAGCTGAATTAAGTGAAGAAGATTTAAGCAGCAATCCTCTATCTCAGTTGAGAAAATCCTATTATCAAGGATTTATGGACGGACTTAAGGAAAAGTTTGATATCCAACGTCAAGCCATGATGAATGAAAATGAAAAGTATGCCCTGATTATTCAAACGCCAGAAGCTGTCAAAGAAAAATTTAACCGAGAAATAACGGGTTCACTCACATTTAATCAACCTTCCTTTTCGCGATCTAACCATGCCTATCAAGACGGCTTTCAAAAAGGAAAAAATGTCAATCTCACCCAAGCTCAGATAAATCACCAAGCAGAGTCCAATCATTAAAACAATTTTATAATTGGAGATTTACTATGATTGAAGCCAATCGGCGTCTCTTAGCCAAATGATTAATTGTAGAATGGATCTTTTTATATGAGCAAGTCAAATTCCGACGATTTATTCTGCTTTAAAAATTGGAGATTCGGTTTTAATTGATGATGGGGTAATTACTACAAAAGTGAGTAAAGCAAATGATAAGTATGCTGTATTAGGGATAAAAAAGTAAAGAGAAGATCCAAGCGCCAAAAAGCTGAAAAAGGGACTTCACTTTCCTCAAACAATTTTTGAAACAGATATTTTAAATTAAAAAGACAAGCAAGGTATCGCTTTTGCTTGTCAATGTGCCGATGTAATTGCTTGCTCATGCATTAGAACTGCTCAGGATATTAAAGAAATTCAAAAACAACTTCAAATTGAATTAGGTAAGGCTGCGAGTTATATGCCAATTATGGTTAAAATAGAAACCGTCCAAGCCATTACGAAGCTAGCTGAAATTATCTTACAGCTGCGAGCTAGCAGCCTTTCGCTTTAATGATCGCGCGTGGCGATTTAGCTGTTGAAAGAGTTTATATTCGCTTAGCCGAACTTCCACAGCCAATCATGTGGATGGCTGAAGCAGCTGATGACCCCGTCGTTTGGGGCACAGAAGTCTTCGATAAATTAATTAAAACCGGTGTGCCGAGTCGCTCTGAAGTAACAGATGTCACTGAGGGAGCTCGCTCAGATTGTGTTATGATAAACAAAGGCGATTATGCAGTGGCAACGGTTAAAATGCTTGATCCTATCTTTAAAAGAATGCAAGGTCGCCTCGACCAAAAGACACCACAACTTAGCGTTCTAAATCGTGCAAATCTAGGGTCTACTCCTCCTCTTGACAAGTAAAGAGTTGAGGATAGTTATGGCACTCTGGATTGCGCGGATGACAAATTCTCCTACCGAATAGGATTAAAGATTGATGGGCTTGAGTCCATTGGTCTTTATCCAAGACCTCCATTACACGATTTTCAACTTGACGAACACTCGCACCAGGATCAACAATCTGATGATGGAGGCAGATACGATGGATATGCGTATCCACTGCAAAGGCAGGAATTCCAAAGCCGACACTCAAGACCACGTTGGTTGTTTTACGACCAACTCCGGCCAGGGCTTCAAGATCTTTACGATTACCAGGAATTTCACCTTGATGGCGTTCCATTAATTGATTGGCACATTTGTGGAGATATTTTGCCTTGTTGCGATACAAGCCGATTGTTTTTAAATAAGGCATTATCTCTTGCGGGCTCGCTTTTGCAAGTTCTTTAGGACTAGGGTAGGCGGCAAATAAGGCAGGCGTCACTTTATTAACCGCTACATCAGTTGTTTGAGCACTCAATAATACAGCTACTAATAATTGATAGCGGTTTGAGAAATTTAATTCTGCTTTAGCATCTGGAAATAGAGCAATGATTTCTTCTAATACATGACGTGCACAGTGGTTAGTTAGCATAATAAAACCCTTTCTAAAAATTAATCAATTATCAGTCTTTAATGACTATCATAAGTAATCTCTGTCAATTTCTCAAATATTTTTTTACAGATAAAAAGATAGTCATCCACAAGATTTTGTGTTAGTATTAAAAAACGACACTACATCTTGTGTTATTTTTTTAATTTAGGAGGAAACCATGGCTATGATAGTTATTGGAGGAATGATTGGAGCTGGCAAAACAAGCTTAGCGACTTTTTTAGGTAAGGCCTTAAAGAGCCAGGTGTATTACGAAAATGTAGATGATAATCATATCTTACCCTTATACTACACCGCAAGTGAAGAAGAACAAGAAAGAAAAAGGTATCCATTTTTATTACAATTAGACTTTTTGTCCAGTCGTTATCGTGATATCAAGAAAGCTTTTTATCACCCACATAATATAATAGATCGTTCCATTTATGAAGATTGGTATTTTGCCAAGGTCAACCATCAAGCGGGTAAAATTTCGGACGAAGAATTTATTATTTATGAGAAATTATTAGACAATATGATGGAAGAATTAGAAGATTTACCCAAAAAAGCACCCGATCTGATGGTTTATTTACATGGATCTTTTGAAAGCATTTTAAAAAGAATCAATCAAAGAGGTCGCGATTTTGAACAAGACCCTGAATTAATCGAGTATTATTATCGTCTATGGCAAGGTTATGATGATTGGGTAGATAACCATTATCATGCTTCCCAAGTTTTAAAGATATCGATTGATGAATTGGATGTCTTAAATAATCCTGCTGATGCAAAAAAAGTGATACAAATGGTTATTGTTAAACTAGAAGAGCTAGGGGTTCCTGCCGATGGATATGGACAAGATTAAAGACTTTAGCAAAACTTATTTAAGACAAGAAAAAAGTGGGCATGATTGGTTACATATCCAACGGGTGGTTGCCAATTGTGAGCAAATAATCAAACATATACAAGAGCCTATTAATGTTGATGTTGTTTTGGCAGCTGCTTATACCCATGATTTATTAGATGAAAAAATAAAAGTTGATTACCTCCTTACGGAAAAAGATGTAAGACATATACTTAAAGAAGCCCAAATGTCTCTGGAAGAAATAGAGCAAGTCTTAAGTATTATAAAAAACCTCTCTTTTGCTGCCAATTTAATAGAAAAACAACACTTAACATTGGAAGGCCAAATTGTTCAAGATGCCGATCGCCTAGATGCAATCGGTGCGATTGGTATTGCTAGAACTTTCTACTACGGAGGTAGCAAGGGGCATAGTCTTTATGATCCGAAAGCTGTTCATACTTCGGCACAAGCTGTATGCTCCAAAGAAACTTATCGTCAAGTAAGAAACGTACGCCAACATTTTGATGATAAGTTATTAAAGCTCAAAAACTTAATGAATACTAAAGCTGGGCAGGAAATGGCTAAAAATCGTCATCAGTTAATGATTGACTTTCTACAAGCTTTTGATCAAGATACCCTCTCAAATACCAATCAATTGAGTTAAATGGCCTGGGCAGTTGACTATAAAGTTTTCAAGATTGAAATAATTCTTTAAGCTTGTTATACTCAAAGAAGTAAACGAATACAATTAGGAGGCCCTATATGAAATTCTTTTTAGATACTGCAAATGTTGAAGAAATTAAGCGCATCAACGACCTAGGTTTGGTGGATGGCATTACTACCAATCCTACATTAATTTCTAGAGAGGGAAAAGATTTTGAAACAGTTATCAAAGAGATTTGTTCAATTGTTGATGGACCTGTTTCGGCTGAAGTCATTGCCTTAGATTATGAAGGCATGGTTAAAGAAGCTAGACAAGTTGCCCAATGGGCAGATAATATCGTGGTTAAAATTCCGATGACTGAAGCAGGCTTAAAAGCTGTTAATACATTGTCTAAAGAAGGAATTAAGACTAACGTCACACTTATTTTCTCAGTGGCTCAAGGCCTTTTAGCGGCTAAGGCAGGTGCCACATATATATCTCCATTTATTGGACGAATCGATGATATGGGAGAAGATGGTATGGAATTGATTGCTGACTTACGCTTAGTTTTAGATAACTATGCATTAGACGCTGAAATTATTGCTGCTTCCATTCGTCATATTGGACATTTTGAAGCCACAGCTGTTGCAGGAGCAGATATTGCAACGGTACCCGGCAGTCTATTCCCTAAATTATGGTCTCATCCATTAACTGACAAAGGAATTGCTGGCTTCTTAAAAGACTGGGAAGCTTTTCAGCATAAACAATCTAAATAAAAAGAAAAAGGATCTAGCTTTTAGATCCTTTTTAATTAATTATTTTTAAAAATTTAGACCAGTCAGATAACCCACAAAGGCCACAATCATTAAGCAGGATAATCGGGCAGTTGCTAAAAATATCCCTTTACGGCTCTTATGACGGCAAAGATAGATAGCTATTAGACCACCTAAGCCCCCTAAACAAAAGGTGGCTATTAATAAGCTTTTTTCTGAAATACGCCAAAGCTGATGTTTGGCTTTATATTTATCAACAGCATAGAGTGAAAAAACAACAATATTCCAAAGACCAAGCAGTCCTATGACAAAGTAAATATAAGTCGGCATAAGTCACCTTTCTATTAATAAGTTAATATTATTATAACGCTAAACGGGCTAAATACAGCGATGGTTCTTGCAAAATAAACTGATTATTAATTTAAGCAAAACATTTTTCTAAAGACAAGTAAATGAGTTATAATGGTTATAACAAAATGACAGAGGAGAATGTATATGATAGATACAAGTACTTTATTATTGATACTCGGATTGGTTATTATTTTAGGAGCCATTTACTTCTTATCACGTAAAAGTAAAGATTCAAATAATAAACCTCAGGTTACTGACAAGACTATGAACGATCCTTTAGGTCCGGTTCATATTAATTCTGATATTGATTCTTCAACCAATGCTTTAGGGGAAGATCCGTTCAAAGATAACGTTCCTTTACGTGAAGGTCAAGCAGCTCAAAAAGCTCAGCATTATAATGATGAAATAGGAGTAAATCTTGATGAAGCAAGTGAAGCAGAGGACGGAAAAACTCCCCCCCTAAATAATAGTCAAAACGCATTTACCTCAAGTGAATCATTCGACCATTCTTCTTATCGTTTTGTTCACTATCAAGAACTAATTGATAATAATGGCTTAAAAGATGAATGGGTGCAACTTGAAGGGAAAATCGCATCGTTCTTTACTGAAGATTTAGGAGTAGAAGGTGCTATCGCCTTAGGTTCTTTATCTACTAGCCAAGAAGAACCCGTTAATCTTGTAGCTTTAAAATTCATTAACGAGACGGACCAAACGCTAAATACAGACGATCATGTCAAAGTTTATGGTAAGATGCAAGGCTTAAAAGTTTCTAATAAACAGCTTGTTCCAGCCATGTTAGTCGATCATTTCGAAAAGATTTAAAAACACCTTGACAAAAAATAAATAGACGGTATAATATGATTATAAACTTTAACAATTAAATATTTCTGATCAAGCGGTGATATAATCATGCAGCCCGGTCCTCATTGCGAGGACAGCAGAGATACCTTAGCGTACCTGTGAGACAGTTTTCATTAACTGTCTTTGGTGCGCTTTTTTTGTTAGAGAATTACGAAAGAAAGAAGGAGATTTTGTGGTGGTTAGTATCTTTAGGAATCGTGAAGGGCAGTTTTTTGCCATAGGAACTATCTTAATGATCGCAGGTTTCTTATTTTCATTTAATCCTCTTTTGAGTCGGTTTGCTTTTTATTTAGCTATTTTCTTTTTAGGCTTTTTTGCCACTAAAGAAGCTGTCAGTGAGACTTTTATTGAAAAAAAATTGAATGTAGACCTCCTCATGGTTTTAGCAGCTTTAGGAGCTGTTATTATTAATTATGAGTCTGAGGGAGCTATGCTTTTATTCATCTTTGCAGGGGCCGAAGTTTTAGAAGAATATGCAACCAATAAATCTACTAAGGCCATCGAAGAACTAATGGGGCATGTGCCTAATGTAGCCTTAAAAATTTTACCAAATGGTGAAACGAAAGAAGTGCCTACAGATAGTTTAGAAATAGGTGATCAAGTATTGGTAGCTAAGGGTGATGCCTTACCAATCGATGGTTTCTCAGATCGATCGGTAATCATAAATGAAGCTGCTTTAACCGGAGAATCTTTACCAGTAGAAAAAAATCAAGGCGAAGAAGTTTTTGCTGGTACAATCAATGAAGGAAATTCTTTTAGACTAGAGGTAAGTAAGCTAAGTAAAGATACAGTCTTTTCTTCCATTATTCGGATGGTTCAAGAGGCCCAGTCCAATCCATCTAAAATAGCGAGTTTTATCGATCGCTTTGAATCACATTATGCTATGGGTGTTTTAATCGCTGTGCCTTTATTCATTGTTGCCTTATATTTTTTAGTGGATTATTCCTTCCAAGAGGCTTTCTACCGCGGCATGGTCTTGCTAACGGTGGCTAGTCCCTGTGCGTTAGTTGCTACGGCTACTCCAGCCACTTTATCAGCCATTTCTAATGGAGCTAAAAATGGTATTTTGGTCAAGGGTGGAGCAGCCATGGAATCATTAAATACCATGGATATTCTATTTTCAGATAAAACTGGTACTCTAACTCAAGGTGTCTTTGATGTGGTTGATTATGAGCTAGAAGAAGACTACTTAAAAGAAGTAGTTTATATGGAACAAGGTTCCAACCATCCCATTGCTCTAGCAGTTGTTAAGCATTTTAAGGATCTAGACTTGTCGGAAGTAGATACCCATGAAAAGGTGGAAGAATTACCAGGACAAGGGATGAAAAAGGGAGAAATTCAAGTTGGAAAACCTTCTACTTTTGAACACTTAGCAAATTATGCACAATATATTGATCGAATAGAAGAAGGGCATACAACTATCTTTATCGCTAATCAAGAAAAAGTATTAGGTTATCTCTCATTAGCTGATAAGATTCGTTCCGAATCAATTGAAGCGGTTAAGAAATTCCAGCAAGCCGGAGTAGAAGTTGTCCTGATTACTGGGGATAACCATCAAGTTGCTAAAAAAGTAGGTCAGCAGGTAGGAATTGAAGATGTAGTGGCTGAATGCTTACCCAAAGATAAAATAAAATATGTTAAAGAAAGTCAAGCAAAGGATAAGGTAGTGGGCATGATTGGCGATGGAATTAATGATGCTCCTGCTTTAGCCCATGCTAATATTGGTATTGCCATGGGATCTGGCTCTTCTATCGCGATGGAGTCATCTGAAATTATCGTTGTAAAAAATAATTTATTGAAACTATTTTATTCTTACCAGTTGAGTCATAAATTAAATCGAATCATTAAGCAAAACATTATCTTTGCTATTAGTGTCATCTTTATATTAATTGTCCTTAACTTTCTAGGTACTTTAGACTTACCTTTAGGTGTAGTTTTTCATGAAGGCTCTACTATTTTAGTTATTTTAAACGGTCTTCGTCTTTTAAGACAAAACGAGTCTTTAAATGAATAATTTTTACTTTTAATCTCGGTTCTCTCCCATTTTTGGTATTTTGGGAGAGTTTTATGCATTTAATATGAAATCGAGATTAAAATATACTACAATAAGAGTTACTTGAAAAAAATATAGAGAGGAAGAAAAATAATGTTTGCAATTTTTCGCAAATTAGCATGGTTTTTTAAATTAAGATGGAAGACCTATACCTTGGCAATAGGGGGGTTGATTTCTTGTGCTGTTTTATCTGCAATAATTCCTTTATTAATTGGTCAAGTAGTTGACCAAATGGCAAAAGGTAGTCTAACTTCATCCTCTCTTTTACAGTATATGTTATTGCTTTTATTGGTCGGTCTAATGATGTATGGCTTACGTTATATGTGGCGATCGAATCTATTTACTAATTCCACTATTTTAGAGTCGATTATGCGTAATAAATTATATGACCACTTTACAAAAATGGATCAAACCTTTTACGGAAAATACCGTACCGGTGACTTGATGGCTCACGCTACTAATGACCTACGAGCGTTACGCTTTGTAGCTGGGGGAGGTATTTTAACCTTAACTGATGCCTTATCTATCACAATCGTCACACTTTTTTCCATGGTAATTATTATTGATTGGAAGTTAACACTCTATACAATTGTTCCTTTCCCTTTGCTTATTTTTGTTTCAAGATACTTAGGTAAGTGGATTAATAAATACTTTAGAGAGTCCCTAAGAGCTTTTTCTAAAATGAATGATCATGTGCAAGAAAGTGTAGCTGGAATGACAGTCATTAAAGCCTTTGGCGAAGAAAAAGAAGACCACTTAGACTTTGTAAAAGCAACTGATAATGTAATTGCTCAAAATCGTAAGGTCCACTTAGTCAATTCAGCCTATTCTCCTATCATTAACTTAATTACAGGATTAACTTATGTTTTAACAATTATCTTTGGCTCATACTTTGTCAGTGAGGGTAGAATCTCGATTGGTCAATTGATTGCTTATTTTTCTTATTTAGGTAATATGACATGGCCTCTTTTAGCAGTGGGTCGTTTAGTCAATACCATGGAAAGAGGGAATGCATCCTATGACCGGGTAACAGAACTCCTAGCTCAAAAGGCGAGTGTTACTAATCCAAAAGATGGCATTAAGAAACTTCCATTTAAAAACCTAAAGGTTGATATCAAACAATTTACCTATCCTACTAGTGAAGAAATTAATTTACAAGATGTTACTTTTGAACTAAGCGAAGGACAAACATTAGGAATTGTCGGCAAAACTGGTTCAGGTAAAACGACCCTTTTAAACTGTTTAGTTCGTCTCTATGATTTAGATCAAGGTCAGATTTTATTTGACAATCAAGATTTAACTAAGATTGATTTAACTTACTTAAGAGACCATGTAGGCTATATTCCGCAAACAAACCTGTTGTTTTCAACTTCTGTTAGAGAGAATGTTCGTTTTGGCCGGCCAGATATGTCACAAGATCAAGTGGAACATTACACTCAAATAGCTGATATTCACCAAGATATTCTTGATTTTACTGATGGCTATGAGACGGAAGTAGGTGAGAGAGGGGTATCACTTTCTGGTGGTCAAAAACAAAGGATTTCAATTGCAAGAACGCTGGCTATGCAGCCTCAAATTTTATTAATGGATGATGCCCTATCAGCAGTGGATGCTAGAACTGAACAAGCTATTTTAAGTAAGTTAAAAGATGAAAGAGATAATGGCATTTCGATTATTGCGACTCATCGCCTATCTTCTGTTATGCATGCCGATGAGATTATTGTGCTAGACCAAGGGAAAATAACTGAAAGAGGAAACCATCAAGAGCTAGTTGCCTTGAATGGTTGGTATGCCAATATGTTTACCCAACAACAATTAGAAGAGAAATTAGGAGGTGAAGTCGGTGAAGAAGAATAAGAAAACTAGACAAACTAAATTTTCAATTCTTGAACAAATCGATATCTTACGTTATCTCTTCTCTTTCGCTTCCAATCAGTGGTGGCGGTTTCTTATTTCTGTCATTGCAATGATTGCTTCCTCATCTATTGCTGCCTATTTGCCGATTATTATTAAACGTTATTTAGACAGTATTTCAGCTGGTCAAGTGACAAGTTTTAATATCACCATCAAAGTGGCTTTAACTTATTTGGGCCTCTTGATTATAAGAATGATCTTGATTTATGCCAAAGATTTTTACTTCTTTATGGCGAGCGAATACACTGTGGCAAGTATGCGTAACCGTCTGTATTCAAAACTAGGCCGGTTAAGTATGAACTATTTCAACCAAACTCCTAACGGCGAAGTTGTTTCGCGCATTACAAATGACACTGAAACAATTAAAGAGTTCTGGAATGTTTTCTTAACTTTTTTTGATGGCTTCATTAATGCTGTAACCGTTGGAACAGCTATGTTTAGTTTACACGCTGGTATTTCTTGGATGTTTATTGCCTTTCTACCTTTAGTGTTTATTCTAATTTATATTTATCAAAAAATATCGACAGTCGTATACCGCAAGATGCGGTCTGCTCTGGCACGAGTGAATGCTAAATTGGCCGAATCGACTATGGGAATGTGGTTAATTCAGCAGTTTAATCAGACCGAGCGTATGAAAGATGAGTTTGACCAAGTTAACCAAGAATATGTTAAAGCAAGAACGAATATGTTCAAAATGAATGCGATCTTTTTAATGCCAGCGGTTAATTTGATTGAACAAATTGTTCTAGTATTAGTAATTTGGATTTTTGGTAATCAACTATTAAAAGGAAACAACTTAGATATCGGTATAATTTATGCTTTCACCTCTTACTCCAAGTCATTCTTTAATCCAATTGGTAATATGTTGGATAGTCTTTCTGTTTATCAAGATGGCCTGGTATCTGCTTCCAGAGGGCGTAAGCTGTTATCAAACTCAGATATTAACCCCAGCCAAACTAATAAGAAAATTCAAAGACAATTGGATGGCGAAGTTTCAACTAAAGATTTAAGCTTTTCATATGACCAAGAGCAACTGGTGCTTAAAGATATAAATATTCAAGCCCATCAAGGTCAGATGATTGCTTTGGTCGGCCACACTGGATCTGGTAAATCGACCATCATCAATCTCTTAATGCGGTTTTATAACTTTGATCAAGGAGAAATTAATTTTGACGGAGTCTCTATCAAAGACTATGACATAGAGACCCTAAAAGACCAAGTCTCCTTAGTACAACAAGACGCTTTTATGTTCTATGGTAGTATCAAGGATAATATTCGTTTGCATGGAGACTATTCGGATGAAGAAGTAATTGCAGCTGCAAAATTCACCGGAGCTGATCACTTTATTGAAGCTTTCCCTGATGGTTATGACCATTTAGTAACCGAGGGAGGAGCTTCCCTATCAGCTGGTCAAAAACAATTAATCAATATTTCGCGCTCGGTGATTCGCCAACCTAAAATCTTAATTCTTGACGAGGCAACGGCCTCCATGGATACTGAAAGTGAGCAATATATTCAGACAAGTTTAGATAAAATTAGACAACAAGCTACTTTAATAGTGATTGCCCACCGTTTATCAACCATTAAAAAAGCTGATCAAATCTACGTTTTGAATAAAGGAAATATTATTGAAGTTGGCAAACATGATGAACTAATTGCTCATCAAGGAATCTATTACGATATGTACCGTTTACAGTCCTTAAAAGAAAAATAGTTAAGTTGCTAAAGCCTCAGTCAGCGTTTTAGTAATTCTTTCTTAATTTTTACATTATCCTTAAATAATAAAACTTTAAAGAGTTGATGATGGGCTTACTTGATGTATTGAATCTATTAGATAGATTATTACAAGGTTCAAAGGCACAAATAAGAAAAATCTTGCTAATAAAGCAGGCTTATATTTAGGAGTCTTGGGTAAAATTGCTACTATTGGTTTACCAATTGTTAGGCGATAATACATATGTGACATAAAACAAATAAAAATAGGGAGCTTCTGTTACACTAAAGATATACAAACAACTTAGCGAAAGGAA
>NZ_JBNUPJ010000007.1:0-79732 GCF_050409485.1 Facklamia sp. P12945 | reverse complement strand
ACTTTCTGCATTAGTGGACATCATAGAAATCACCCGTTTTCTTTTTATTATATATCAAAAAGCCCTCTAAATCACCATAGGTTGGTGATTTAAAGGACTTTGTCTACAGTCTGAACACCTGCTTTCTTTTTAAAAAAAGCAGGTGTTTTTATTTAATCTTCTTGATTGATAATGCGGTAGTATGACCGAGAAGTTAGATGGTAGAAAATCAGATAGAATAGAATAAATCCCGATAGTACCATACTGAAGCTAAACAAATAATCATTAAAATTATTAACACCTAATAAACCTAACAGTTTGAATATAATTTGACTCGCAAACAGATTATGAACAACTGCAATGATTAAAGGTAAGAAGAAAAACCAAAGTACTTGAGAGCGGATGGTTTTCTTAATTAATTGTAAAGGTAAGCCCACTTGTTTCATAATTTGATAATTCTTTTTATCTGCATAACCTTCTGAAATTTGCTTGAAGTAAAGCATCAAGATCATTCCTATTATCAGTACACTTGAAACGATAAGACCGATAAATAATAAGCCACCATTAAGCTGATAGAGCAACTCCTTTTTATAGGCCTTACTCTCCATGAAAAAGCCTTGCTCATCAACCAATTTTTGAACTGTTTTTTCAAACTGAGGCTCTTTCAAATCAAAATATAAAGAGCTTACAGTGGATAATTCTATATCGGACTTATCTAATAAATACCTTTGCATCGCTTGTAACTCTGCTAAAGAATTGACACCAAAATACAGTGCATCAACACCAATGGTATAAGGAATAATTTCACCTTTACCAATATAGACCGCGCGTTCTAATCCATCTTTCCAATAAATTTTTTCCCAATGTGATACATCCTTTAAATTAGAAGCAAGAACCCACTGATCTTCTGGAACAGATTCATCGGGATATCTAGCTAGATAATCTGCCTTTAACCCGAGAATAACAAAGCTATGCTCTCCTTCTTCCACTTTTTGCTTTTGACCAGGCTCTAACAAAGGATAAATATGATCTTCTTTAATCAAGACAGCCTCCATCGCATTTGTCTCAATTAAATTGTTCGAAATCAAATCAGTTGATTGAAGTTCTGCTTGAAAATTTCGTAACAATTCTAATTGTTCCTCTGTTGTTTTTTCATAGGCTTGAGAAGGAGCAAAAGTTATTTCATACTCTCTTGGCATGGAACCTTCAGCAGCTGCTTCCATATTGCGATAGGTGGTTAAGGTCATTGCCAAGACCATCATAATACCAGTGGCTAAAATGGTTATCGAGGCTAATGATGTGGCATTTTTACTTATTCTCTGCAACATGCCTGAAGTACTTAAGAAATGAGTGGGTTGATAATAATAGCGCTTATTTTTTTGCATCAATTTCAACACAAACACCATAAAAGCCATGAAAAAAGAATATGTTCCGATCATCACTAAGAAAATAGCGATAAAAATCATAGACAGTGAATCTAAAACACCTTGAGTAGTAAGAGCAATATAATAGCCAGCCGCTAAGGTGATTAAACATATCGCCAAAATAATCCAGCGGTTCTTAACTCGCCCTTGTCCCTTACGGCTATCCTTCATCAAATCCAGCGACTGTAAACGATGAATTTTTAAGGTGGATAAGAGATAGATAATAGCGTAAGTTCCCACCATCAATACTAAGGTTTCTAGGGCCGCTTTAGGATCAAAAGGATAATCCATAAATCCGGCTCCGGTATCCTTCATTAAACGATTAAATAAGACAAACAAAAAATTACCACTTAAATAACCTATTAAAACACTAAATAAAGCATTAACTAAGAGGACAATCGTAAATTGAATGAACGAAATACGACCTACATGCTTTTTGGCTAATCCTAGAATGGAATAGAGACCAAATTCTTGCGTTAACTTTTTTCGTATAAAGCTAGAAGCGTACAAAACAATAATAATATTCAAAAGAGTCGCAAAGAAAACACCAATCATCAATATAGAATTTAAACTGGCTGACCGTTCGATAATATATTGATTGCCAGTGAGCGATAAAATAATATATTCTAAAGCAAATAGAATAATGGAAGCAAGACTGAAAGGTAAAAAAAGTTCTTTGTTCGACTTCATTGATTTTATAGCTGACTTACGGATAACAGTCGACATACTTAGCATTTTGCTTCCCTCCGTCCATTCAACATCGCTAAGGCGTCAGCAATCGCATCTTGAAAATCAAGTGATGATTGTTGGCCTCGATATATTTCATGATAAATGACGCCATCTTTGATAAACAAAACTCGGTTAGCAGAAGACGCTGCCTTTATCGAGTGAGTGACCATCAAAATCGTATTACTTGCTTGATTTAATTTTACAAAAATTTGCATAATCTGTTCAGAAGTCTTTGAATCTAAGGCCCCAGTGGGTTCATCAGCTAGAATAATATCCGGTTGATTGATTAGAGCACGAGAAATTGCAATCCGTTGCGCTTGGCCTCCTGATATTTCATAGGGATATTTATCTAATAGTGCCTCTACCCCCACCAAACTAGCTACCCTTTTAAGTTGTTCTTCCATTTCAACCACTGATTTCTGTGATAAAACCATTGGTAAGAGGATATTGTCCCGGTTGGTAAATCCATCTAATAAATTAAAATCTTGAAAAACAAACCCTAGCTTCTCACGGCGAAAACTGGCAATTTGCTCTTCTTTAAGCCCCGACAAATCAAAATCATTTATCATGACACGACCGGCAGTCGGTTGATCAAAAGTCGCTAAAATATTCAGTAAAGTTGATTTCCCCGACCCTGACTCTCCCATAATAGCTACATATTCTCCTTCATTAATAGCAAAATTAACATCTCTTAAGGCGATAGTCTTATTGCCTCTCCCACTGTATATTTTTTCAACATGTTCTACACTTAATAACATAAACTAGTCCCCCCTCTATTTCTTAAATCAAGTCTATAGGAATATTTAATTATCAGCCTTTATCAAAACTTACAAATTGTAAAAGAACCTTACATTTTTGTAAGGTTAACTCATCTCTTGATTAAATTGTATGATAAAACGGCTTCCTTCACCCTTTTTTGACTGAACACTTACGGCTTGGTTGAGACGCTTACTAATTAACTGCACCATGTATAAACCAATACCAGAAGATTGCTCGTTCAGTAAACCATTATGGCCCGAATAACCCTTATCAAAAATCTTAGGTAAGTCTTGAGAATGAATACCTCTTCCATCATCTTCAATGACCAAGTCATAACTAGCTTGTCTCCATTTAATCCATATATTCCCTTTGGGGCTGTATTTTAAAGCATTGAATAAGATTTGTTCGATCATAATCTGACACAGATTAGCCTCCGTTAAAATTGCTTGATCGATCGGTTGATAGTGTAAAGTAATCTCCTGATTGATGAACTGATGGCGGTAACGTTTTAAGAGCGGTTGGATAATCTCATTCAATTGAACCCGGCTAAAGACCATGTCTCTTTTAGGGTTAGTTACTTTAAGATAATTTAAAGCTAAATTAGAATAAGATTCAATTTTGACTAACTCTTGATTAAGTAGCCCTTTCGACGGATCATCGCTTTCTTCTAAGAGCATTTTACTTGCCGCAATCGGTGTTTTAATTTGATGGACCCATAATAAGAAATAGTCTTCCAAATCTTTCTCCCTATTTAATTGAATATTCTTCTCAACAAGTGAACTCTCCAATAAAGTTTGAAATTTTACTTGGTAACTTACTTCCATTTGAAAATAAAACCATTGCCTACCTAAATATAAGACTAAAATAAGCACAATCAGTAAAGAAGGGATGAGGTAATGCATCCAGTTTAGATGAAATAAGTAAAAAACAAGAGCAAAAAGAGCTAAGATAAAGAGAACAAATAATATCAGACCGCGATATTCATTAATGAAAGCTTTCATTTTTTGCCTCTTTCTTTAAAAGACAATAACCGACTCCTTTTTTAGTACCAATTACCGGCCCACGATTAAATGCTATCAATTTTTTTCTTAAGCGTGAAATATTGACCGCTAATGTATTATCATCAATAAATTGGTTTTCTTGCCAGCAGGCATCAAGTATTTCATCCCTTCTTGCATAATTCCCCTTTTTCTTAAATAAGACTGCTAATATTTGGTATTCCGTGGCGGTTAAGTCAATAATTTCTTCTTGGTATCCAAGGCTTAAAGCTTGTGTATTTAAAGTCATCCCATCAAAACTAAGATTAAGACTGTTATCTGGTTGATAGTTATAACTTCTTCTTAAAAGAGCCTGGATTTTTGCAACAGTCAGCTGACGATCAATTGGCTTGACTAGATAATCATCTCCCCCCATCTGTAAGGCTACTAGCTGGTCCATACTTTCAGATAAAGAAGAAATAAAAATAATTGGAATTTGTGATTGAGCCCGCAACTGACTACACCAATAATAGCCATTTTGATAAGGTAAATTAATATCTAAGAGGACCAGATGGGCTTGCCAAGAGAGGCATTCTTCGACAACATTTTCAAAGTCTAGACACTTTCTAACTTCAAACCGATGCTTAATTAGTGTATTCGCTAAACCCTCAGCAATAATCGGGTCATCTTCAACGATAAATACTCGCATACCCTTCTTCCTTTCTAAAATTGATCACGCGCTTTTCTTAATTGGATGAAATCTTTCAAGCTTTCAGCTTGTAGGAACAGATTAATTTCCTTTTCAACAGCTAAACTAGTCGGGAGGCTCGGTAAGCCTTTGGACCTTAAAACTTTGACAGCTTGTTGCTGGTTCATTAAGTTTTGGTTGTCAGGTTCGATGGTTAAAGCAAAGGCCAAGTTGGTTAAAGTGTATTCGTGTCCAGCATAAAGTTGCGTTTCATCAGGCAAGTCTTTTATTTTTTGAAGACTGTCATATTGCGCTTGATAATCATTAGTAAATACACGCCCACAACCCGCTGAGAATAAAACATCACCACAGAAAAGATGCTTCCCCAGTAAATATGACACATGCTCAGCACTGTGCCCTGGTGTTTTAAGCACCTCAAACTCTAAACCACTTATCTCCAACCGGTCACTCCCTTTGACCACTTGATTAACTCTTTCTTCAACTTCAATCGGTCCGTAAACGGTCACCGCATGCTTTTGACTGGCTAACAATTCGCTCAATCCACCGACGTGGTCCTCATGAAAATGCGTTAAGAGAATCGCTTTGACTTTTAAGCCTAATGTTTTTAAGTAATTTATTAAAGGTTCACTTTCTCCTGGGTCCACGACAATAACTTCATCTTCTTTTTCAATTACCCAAATATAATTATCTTCTAAAGCAGGAATTGCTTTTATTTGCATCAGTCTCATCCTTTCTAAACTTTTTCGTGATTTAATAACCAAATCTTCCTATCAGTCCCTGCACTATAAGCAGTCAAAGCATTTGTTGCTGAGATCACTCGATGACAAAAAATGAGCAACAAAATAGGATTGGCTCCCACTGCCCCTCCTACTGCTTGAGCAGATACCTTTTGCTTAGTTTCGGCTTCAATAGTTTTCGCTATCTCTTTATAAGTCATTGTCTTTCCGTAAGGAATTTTCTTTAATATTCGCCAAACGTTTTGCCAAAAACAGTCTGGTTCATTGGATTGAGAGGAAAAAATAATGGCAGAGTTAGTTTGTCCGCGGAAATAGCTTTCTAACCAATTGATATAGGGTTTAAATTCAGGTCTCGACCAGGAAATAAAGTGCACATTGTCCGGTAAATTTTCTTCCACCCTTCCTTTGTTCTTGAACCATCGGCCAATGAGCGCTTCTTGGTCTACTAAAAGTTGTAATCGTCCAATCGGACTATCATAAATCGTAGAGATCAACAAAACTCCCCTGATCTTTCATTCAATTTATCCTAACAAATTAACATCTACAAATGAATAAAAACCGAATCTTAATTGAAGATACTGACATCCTTTAAACCTTCTAAGTTAACTCGGTAAGTCAATCCAATAACGATTTACCCTTACACCCTTTTCTATTCTTTGGTCTTCCAATACACCCTTCCACTTTTTAATGGTCGCTTGAGAGGCTTTATTACTGGCTCTACAAGTAATTAGAATGCGTTCATTTCCTAGTTCATGGGCTTTCTTCAAGGCCTCACCTAGCATCCAACTTGCTACACCTTTAAACCGATAGTCTGGATGAACCACATAACCAATCTGACCCCCAGAATGAAGTAAATAGTCATTCAGATGAGGACGTAAATTAATGGCACCGATCATTGTTCCTTTTTCATCAAGACATAGCCATTGAATCACGGGTACTCTACCGACAGGTAGTTCCTTCCCTTGAGACCAATTCTTCATTAAATTAATCCACTGGTCTAATTTTCCATGATATCGGTGAAGACTAGAAGTCCCAGCAATCCATTGATCAGATTCAGGATAACTGTCTAAAAATGCTTCAATTCTATCTATATCTTTTAAATCAGGTTGTTTTAAAAACATTTGATTATCGTTCCTTTTCTTATAAATGTTAATAGCTTATTGCTTTCAAGAATGGTATAGTTATTTTAAGGCAAAATTTAAGGAGTGATCTTTTGAAAGACATTGTATCCATACTCTTGACTATCGCTTTAATCGCTGGTAGTAGTTATCATTTTTATAAAAGAAGTCGCAATCTTTTTGTAGAAGTAACTCAAAGCTACTGGATTTGGACTCAATTAATAACCATCGGTTTGTTAGTTTGGATTGGTTTTCAATTTGCAACTAGTAGGTGGCATTATTTATTGATTGCTTCAGCCATTCTTTATTTTATCTCGGGCCCATTAGCTAGAGGTATCTCAAAAAATGATTTTTCTATTTTCAGAGGAACTTTATCCGTAATGATTCCAATTTCTTTTGCAAAGGTCGATCGTGTTGTTTTAACTAGAGATCTTAAAAAAAACCGTATCAATCTATTAGGAAAAGCCAATAAGCAGTATTTTGCCCAATCTTTTCCTTTAAATGATGAAGGCAAACTAATCGCCCATTTAAAAGAAGCAAATATTGAAGTAGATGTTCAAGATGTTACACGTCCTTAAAGTAAAGTCAGACAATCATTGTCTGGCTTTTTGGAAGCTTAATTATAAATAATCTTTAGATTTTAACCAAAACACAACAACGATACTGATTATTAAGCTTAATAGAATTGTCATAAAAAATCCCGCTTCGCTATTTGCAAACGGAAGTGGTACATTCATTCCCCACAGTCCTCCAATAATTGTCGGAATCGTAAGAATAATCGTAATCGAGGTCAAAACTTTCATTACATTATTCAAATTATTGGAAATTACATTCGAGAATAGATCACTTAATTGACCGGTGATTCGCATCCCTTCATTAACCATTGATTCGGCCTGATACGACTCAATCAAGACATCATGCATTAAAGACTTCAAAGCAGGCACAGACTGAAATCTTTCATCCTGACTAATTTTTTCCAGAATTATTCGATTATTATGCACGGCTGTTTTTATATATGCCAAGCTTTTATCAAGTCTCATAAGACGGTAAAGTTCTTTATTTTGAGAAGAATACTCAATATCTTTTTGCATGTCTTCAATTTCTTCATGCACCCAAGCTAAAACTTTAATGGTTTCGTTTTGAATTTTCCAAAAAACTTTCATTATCATCTCTTCATAGCTTAATTGAATATTTCGATCAAATTGTTTAAAAAGATCTGAAAAATACTGAGGATCTTCATTGAGACTCACAAACAGCTGGTCTTCCACTTTTACTAGCGAAATAGCTCGTGTCTTGTATTCGCATTCTTCCAAATTATTAGATTGTGGTAGTAGGTACTGTAAAACGACTAGGTAAGTCGAATGCCCTTTGATATTAACCCCATCTTCTATACGCGCTATTTCAAAAGGATCGTTGACGCTTGTAAGGTAGTCGTTAGGAATTTTTAACTTTCCACAGATATTCTCCAACTCTTGCTCGGCTAACCCTTGAAATAATTGCCAATGAACATCTTTCACCATCTATTCAGTCTCCTTTAAATTGTTTAGAAATTTCATTTACTTGGTTTAAATTGCTCAAGAATGCTCTTTTTTATATTCAAACTATTTAATCGTTGACCCCACTTTATTATAAGTGAATTTTTACTTCAAATACTATTATATCACTCGCTAAATGTATAACCTTCAATTAACAAGCACTTGTCAAAAAAAATAAGATGCCCTAGAATAAAAAAGGAGGTTTTTTATGAAAAACACTTATACTTCAATCAAAACGCTCTTGCTCTGCGCCCTTACCGGATTAATAACTGGCTGTGTAATAGCAGCTTTTAATCTTCTTATCAATCATCTTGCAAATTTTTCATACTCCTTATTATCACTCTCGCATCAAAATATAACAAATCTTATTATTTATGCTTTGTTTATGCTAGGTCTGGGATTTTTTACCGCCTTTAGCTTAAAAATGGAACCAGCTATCGGAGGGTCAGGTGTCCCACGAATAAATGGCCTTCTTCACAAGCATTTAAATCAAAATGGGCTCACCGTTTTAATTTACAAATTTTTTGGTGGAATTGCTGCTATTGGCTCCGGCTTAACTCTAGGAAGAGGAGGCCCATCTATTCAAATCGGCTCTACTATCGGGCAAGTTGTGAGTAAGTTTTTTCATAGCGATTCTTCTATCAGTCGTTACCTAATAGCTGGTGCAGCAGGAGGAGGAATGGCGGCTACTTTCAATGCACCTTTATCAGGGCTATCTTTTATCTTAGAAGGTTTATTCTATAAAACAAGTAGGCAATTATTTATTTATGCCGGTATAATCGTGCTGCTTGCTAATCAAACAGCTAATAGCATTTTAGGAAATCAACCTTCTATTATTCTGCTTAGACAAGCAGAACTTCCAGATAATTTATTGATAACTTGTCTTGGTTTAGGGATTATTACGGGTCTTTCTGGTGTATTGTTTAATTGGATAATAATCCAGGGAAAAGGTCTTTCACAAGTTTTAGCAATTCCTCAATGGCTAAAATCAATCCTACCTTTTATATTAACCGCTATTATACTCTATTTTGACCGTAATTTATTTGGTTCTGGAGCTAATTTAATAAGTTTCCCAATCGGCGCGAACCCTAATCCTAACTACCTATCTTATTTATATTCAATGAAGATATTATTATTAGCATTCGCTTTTTGTTCAGGCATGCCCGGTGGTATCTTTTTTCCATTATTATCTATTGGAGCTATATTAGGTAATCTCTATGGCAGTTTATTATACAATTTAGGATTGATTCCCTCTGACCTTATCATCTATCTTTCTTTATTTGCAATGAGTGGACATTTTGCTGCAATTGTCAGAGCACCCCTTTCTGGTATTTTTTTAATTCTTGAAATGACAGGTGTTTCTCTCCCATGGTTATTTCCTATCACCTTGGTTACTTATCTTAGCTACTTAGTCGCTGAGTTACTAGCAAGTCCTCCCATTTGTGAAAGCCTACTTGATCTGATATTACTTAATCAAACTCACTTCAATCATACAAAAAAGTCTGTTCCTCAATAAAGAGAAAACAGACTTTTTATATTACATGGTACATTTAAGGGGACCCCACTATGTTTGCTCAGTTTAAACGAACTATTCGTTTTAATGGATTAGTGATACTCTTTCCACAATAAATAAACTAAGGCAACAAAGAAGAGTAAGCCTGATACCTGCCATATAACATAGTTCATAATTGAAGCAATAACTAATTTACCAAAATCTTTACCTAGAGGGTAAAATCCTAAAAATTGGGTATCTGCGGTTGACCTCAAACGTTCTTTTAAAATATAAATAATTAACATAATAGCTAGTGGAAATAGAATGAAATTACTTAAAGCATTAAAGCCATTAATAGCAAAATAAATAAAAGAAGCAACAAAATTATAAATCCAAAAATTCTTTTCAACACTTTGCACATATATATTTAGTGGGATCATATTCATCTTCCTTTCTATGGTTTAATTATACTATTTTAAGTTTTCAAGCTAATCAGACTTAGGACCTAAAAGAAAAAGAAGCCATTATTTTTTTAATTCAACCACTCCTTGCGACTTTGCCAACTATAGTTGCTAGATAAGCAGCTAAGTCTTTTGATAAAATTAAGGAAAGTTTAAATAGGAGGAATTTATTATGACTATTGGTGAGCGTATTCAAACTTTAAGGAAGAAGCAAGGCTTGTCTCAAGAAGAACTGGCAAATAAAATTGATGTCTCGCGACAAGCTGTTTCTAAATGGGAAAGTAATCAAAGTAATCCAGATCTCAAAAACATTGTAGCTTTGAGTGAAGTTTTTAAAACTTCAACAGACTCCATCCTAAAAGATAGTCTAGGCGATTTTCAAGCTTTTCAAAGTAACAATCCACTCTTTATTCTAGCCTTTGCCTTAACTTTTTTCATTTTAGTTGGCGTTTGGGCTTATTCAGCGAACCGTTTTCGTGAGGATGAGATCTTTTGGATGGCTTTCTTGTCTGCTATAGCTGGGGGAAGTTTAGGGTATATTGTACAAGTCATTTTACACAAAAATCGTAAAAATCAATAGAAAGACAACATTTAAGAAAAATCTTTAATGTTATCTTTCTTAATGAAACTCGCTTTAAAAATCTTTTTTGCTATAAGATCGAGCAGCTAATATGTAAGAAAGACTGAGTGATAGAATGATATAAACAGACAATGGCATGAGTAGTTCTTGAAAAGAAAATTGATTGGAAAAATTGGTAAATGGAGCAAATAATGGTTCATTTAGAGTTCCTTCACTTTTAGCTAAAAAAAAGAAAAAATAGAAAGATATTAAACTACATATTTGGTAAAAAAATTTACCAATAACATAATATGCAAAGTATGAAAATGAGATCGAACCTATTGAATAAGTAAAGGCAATTAAAACTTCATTAGGAGAGTAGGCCTTGAATTCGGGTAAAAGATAATTTGGTAAAATAAAACTAATAAAAAATAGCGTCCCCATCAAAATAGTGTAAACATATTTAGCTAAGACGATTTTTTCAGCCTCAATAGGTAAACTATTTAAAAGCATTCCCGATTTCTTAAAATTTTCCTTTTCATTCATAATTAGTGGGTACCAAACTGTCAAAACAACGGGACAAATGATTGGAATTTGAAATGAATCGGATAGAACACATCCCACAAAAAATATAGCCATAAAAATCAGTAAATTTTTTTTAGAATTTAAAATAAATTCTTTATGGATTAAAGCCTTCATACTATCTCCTTTCATCAAATAAATTAACCATTATCTCTTCAAGATTAGCCGGATCGATAATCACTTGTTCTCCAAATAATTCTTTAAATAGCTCATAGTTTGACGAAAGGCCCTCAAATCCGACTGATGTTTCTCGGCAATTAATTAATTGGCTCCTGAGCTCGTCGTCTAAAATTTCTTTAGGTCCCTTCACTAACCTGTATTGGTTGAGGAGATAATCTTTTTCTTTATTAATAATCAGTTCTCCATAATGAATCATTGAAATATGATCAGCTATTTTTTCTATATCTGTCATAATATGACTTGAGAAAAAAACAGACTTTTCAGAGTCTTGGATATAGTCAAACAAAATATCTAAAACTCTATTTCTTACGATAGGATCCAGCCCAGAAGTTGGCTCATCAAGAATAATCAACATAGGATCATGTGATAAGGCAATGGCTAAAGAAAGCGCTACTTTCATACCCGTTGAGAGTTCTTCTATTTTTTTAGCTTTTGATAATCCAAATGATTGGGTGTAAGACCAGTAGGTTTCCCAATCCCATTTTTTATAAAAAGGGGCGATCATTTTTCCCGTTTCTTCGACTGTTAAGTGATCATAGAAATAATTTTCCGCATAAACAAAGC
Source organism: Facklamia sp. P12945 (assembly GCF_050409485.1). Taxonomy (NCBI): domain Bacteria; kingdom Bacillati; phylum Bacillota; class Bacilli; order Lactobacillales; family Aerococcaceae; genus Facklamia; species Facklamia sp. P12945. The sequence goes on along the minus strand of NZ_JBNUPJ010000007.1, from coordinate 67,927 downwards.
CTATCTCTTCCTTAATGGCTACCACATGCTTTTTAAGATCCTTACCAAAAACTTTAATCGATCCACTTTCTGCTTTCATAAGTCCCATAATTAATTTTATGATCGTGGTTTTTCCAGATCCATTCGGTCCCACAAAACCAGTCACATAACCTTTACGAATCTTTAAATCTAAGTTGTTAATTGAGAAATCAGTAAATGTTTTTGATACTTGATTCATTTCAATCACAAATTCTCCCATTATTTACCCTCCTTATAGATCCTTTCCACCAATACTTTTATTTCTTCCAAACTGAGGTCAATCATCGCACTTTCTTCAATCAGATTTTTAATTAATGCTTCCATTCTTTTTAAGTATTTCCTTCTAATGAAATCATGGTCTTGCTCAGCTATATAGGTACCTTTCCCGACCACTGAAGTTACATAACCTTCTCTTTCAAGGTCTTCATAAGCTCTTTTGGTCGTTATTACACTGACTTTTAAGTCTTTTGCTAAGCCCCTTACCGAAGGAAGTAAGTCTCCTTCTTCCACATCCCCATTTAAAATGGCTTGGATAATCTGTTCTTTTATCTGTTCATAAATAGGCTTGGGATTTAACTTGGATATTAAAATGTTCATTGATTCACCTCACCTTAGCTGTTGTGTATATATACAGTATATACACAACGGTTGTTTTTGACAAGTTTTTTCCATAAAAAAGCCTCCATTCTTATAATAAAGAATTGGAGACTTAGACTTTTATTTCATATAGGTTACTAACTGATACTCGTCTGTTCTAAATAAACCATTTTTCTTATAAAAACTTTGTGTTTTATCAGTATCGTCAGTCATCAATATAATTTGCCGCACCGCTTGGTATTCTTTTAATATCTTCTGCAATAACTGACTACCAATACCTTGTCCTTGATAATCTTCAAGTACTAAAATATCTTGAATATAGATAATGGTTAGCCCATCCCCTACTACACGTGCTAGGCCAATTAGTTGATCACCCTCCCAAGCTGTCCAAACTTTTAAGCTGTTTTGGATAGCTTTTTCTAAAAGCTCTGGTTCTTTAGTATAGGCTGTCCAATGGACGTTTTCATATAAGAGCAACACTTGCTCAAATGGAAGCTGAACATCTTCTTTAATTTCTATTTTATTCATTAAAACCCTCCTTTAAATTATTAAACTTGAGAAAGTAATTTAATTTAACAACGAAAAATAGTCCTCACAAAACTGATTCCATTGGACTTGATATTCATCATGTGTCAAAACTTTTAAGTCATAAGGTGATAATATGTCACGAGCTATTGCCTCTTTGACAAAATATTCCAAACCCTCATCAGCAGCTGTTTCATAAACTTGAATCGTTTTAAAGCCATTTTCTACAGCATAAGCCAAACGGCTATGCCCGTCTAAAGAGACCCATCTCTTGTTCATTTTTGTAACTGGTATGATGATATCTGTCTGTTTTCTGATAAAAGATGAAATAGCCTGCAATTTGTCCTTATCTACATAGAACTGCGAAGGCTGAATGTGATCCAGTTCCAAATAAAAAAGTTTAACCGGTTGAAATTGTTTAATTATTTGATTGTTTTTATCGAGAAAAGTATCTATATGTTCAGCATAAAAACGAAAAGCTTCAATTAAGGCTGAAAAGTTATTATCATCTTTTCCTGTAAATCGAGCAGTATGACGATTAATAATCTGAACACTATATGGTTAAAAAGGCACCCTGCTGCTTTAAGATTTCTTCTTAAAGCGATTATCTTGATAATGATTTAACCGTCTTATTTCCATTGCACCCCCCCTATAAAATATCTAAATAAAATTGATTCCCAATATCTAAGCCTTTTTCAGTAAACCAAATACGCTCATGGTCATAATCAATCAAGCCTAACTTTTTATGTTTGGCCAAGATTTCCTGGTACTTGTCAATAAAGTCAATATTAAATCGCTGGTTAATCGCTGTGAATTCAAAACCTTCCAACAGGCGCATATTCAACATGATGAACTCTTTTTCGCGATCTTCCAAAGAAAGCTTTTCACTGATCTGAATAGGATATTCGCCTTGATCAATCATGCCGTAGTAATCATCAAAACGTCTATGATTAACAAAACGCACGAAATCAATATTAGAAGAAGCTCCTAAACCAATTCCTAAATAATTCTTCAACTGCCAGTATTTTTTATTATGGCGACTTTCAACATCACCTTTGGCAAAGTTGGAAATTTCATATTGGTGGAAACCATGTTTTGTCAGTTCTGATTGGATATAATGGTACATTTCTCTTTCAATTTCATCGTCTAAAACGCGCATCTGTCCAGTTAACACCCAACGCTGAAAAGGTGTGTTCTCTTTAATCATTAGGGAGTAATAAGAAATATGATTAAGCGGTAATTGCATAGCTAATTCTATGTCCCTTTTTAAAACATCCATGTCCTGTTTAGGGTTAGCAAACATCAAATCAATTCCCAATTTCTTAACACCTAAGTCTTTTAATAAAGCAATCTTTTGATAGACTGTTTCATGATCATGTAAACGCCCCATCATTCTTAAGGTTGCATCATCAAAGGACTGGACTCCCATAGAAAAGCGATTAAACCCATATTTTAAATAGGTTTTTACTTTTTCTTCCGTGACAGATTCGGGATTCATTTCAATCGAAATCTCACAATCTGAAAGAATCACAAAATGACTCTGGATGCCTTCCATAATCTTAACCATCTGTTCAGCTTCTAAATAAGAAGGTGTTCCGCCACCAAAATAAATTGTGTCTAATTGATAGTTTCCACTATAAAGAGCCATTTCTTTAATTAAGTAGGTAACGTATTCATCCATTCTCTCTTCCATATCCACAAAGGTTAAAAAGTCGCAATAATGGCATTTCTTTTGACAGAAAGGGATATGTATATAGAGTCCAATTGTTTCTTGCATAGCTTCTCCCACCTTTAATTCTCTCATTCTACTATAACGAGTTTGATTTAAATTTAATAGTACTTATTCTTAAAAAAGAGAAGACGATTGCCTTCCCAAATACTCTACCAATGAAGAGTCACTTGATGTTCCATTTCAATTGAAGCATCCCCAAACAAATCGAGCAACCAACGGCCATAATCATTGAGTTGGTCCAAAATTAAACGCGCACGGTATATTTCAATCTCTAAAGGACGGCTATCTCCTAGGACATCCCATAAAGCATCTAAATTATGACCCGTGTAGTGGGGCAAATTTAATCGATCAATCAAATAGCAATAAGTCGTCTCCTTGTCTGTAAAGGCTTGGCCATCTAATATAATTTTCATACTCTTCATCCTTTCAATAAAGCTGCTTAAAACTATCATAATGATCGTCAGTGTAATAAATCAGCCCATCATTAGAATACACGATTCGTTCAGATCCACGATGGTGACTGTACCCTGCTTGAATATCAGCTTCATAGTATTGCCTTCCTTTTTTCTTAGGTAATATGCCCTCTCGATTGCCAAATCGATTGCCACCAATCACATAAATCGGATCAGCAGTTGACCAGTTTTGCTTAGTTGCCTCTTCCTTAGTTATATAATTAGCTGGTAATCGATTATATTGATGAATATAGGCAGCGACTTGTTCTAGATTATAATAAAACGCTTCTTCTTGAACGACCTCGCTCGTATTTTCTTGGTTAAGCCATGGATCTGTTTCAATTTTTAATTCTGTAAAACCCTCTCGGCTTGTTTTACTGGAATCACTTGCTAACTGTTCACTGACTGGTTCTTCAGTGAATTCTTGCAAAAACTCTTCAACTTGTAAGCAGCCACTTAAAGAGATGGCTAGAAAAAGTATTAATAAGCTTAATAAATAGTTACATTTCGTTTTCATGCATTCCTCCAAAAAATATTTCAGCAACATATAGATACTAGCATACTTTTCGCATATTTATTCTTTTTATTTAAGAGTTAAAGTTTTTTAATTATCGGTAGATTCTGGATTACTTTCAGCAAACACCACCACATAGATCTTGATTTTTGCAAGACAGGATATATTTGCTACTCATATCCAATTACCATATAAAAAACGGTCGAGTATAAATACTCAACCGCATTTTATTCTCCCTATAATATAATCTACCGAACACCTCATGCATCCGATGAACGTGTATAAGTAGAATGTTTCTTAATTTCTAATATATCCTAAGCTCTCCCTAAGATAAATGTAGTTAGTTCTTTTAGCAAATCTTATAATTATTCCGTTTCAAGAATACCACTCACAATATGGTCAACATTCCATTTGATCATTGTGATGTATGTATCTCCTTCTTCGCCTTCATTTGCTAATGAATCTGTAAAGATTTTCGATTTAACAGGAATTCCTGTTTCTTGAGAAACTGTCTCCATTGTTTTAGGATTGATTGATGTTTCAACAAATAAGGCTTTCACATCACGCTCATTAATAATATCTAAGATACGCTTCATTTGGTCAGGTGTTCCTTGATTATCTGTATTGATTTCCCAAATATAAGCTGCTTCAAAGCCATAGGCCTTAGAAAAGTATTTAAAAGCTCCTTCTGAAGTAACTAAGATTCGTTGATCTTCTGGAATTTTAGCAATTTCATCTTTTGCATATTGGTCTAGATCTTCTAATTCTTTGGTATAAGCTTCTTTATTTTTTAGATACTCTTCTTTATGCTCTGGATCAGCTTCAATTATTTTTTCAGCAATAAGATCAACATATTTAATGCCATTTTGTACGTCTAGCCAAGCATGAGGATCTTGCTCATTTTCTTTACCTTCAGCTGTTAAATGCATAGGTTCTACTTCTTCAGTCACCGCAAAAGCTACATCTTTTTTATCAGTTACATCAAGTAAATCATCAAACCAACCTTTTCCTGTTTCGAGGTTAAATCCGTTATAAAAAACGAGATCAGCTTCAGATACTTCTTGAGCATCTCCTGGTAACGGCTCATAGCTATGAGGGTCTGTTCCAATTGGCACTAAACTATAGACTTCTCCATGTTCTCCAACGATATTCTTAACCATATCAGCGATGATTGAATAACTTGCTACGATTTTTAGGCTTTTATCTTCAGCGGCTTGGGCTTTTACCCCCCCTCCAATTCCTGATAAGATAGTAGATAATAATAGAGTCAATGCAATAAATTTTTTAAATATTTTCATGATACTTTTTCCTTTCTAAAAAAATTGTTTTTTGGTGAAGCAAAAAATGAAATTAAGAAAACTAGTGAACCCAACAAGACAATTGCTGAACTCGTAGGCAGATTATTTTGGAAACTTATATATGTTCCGATTAGTCCCATTGAAGCTCCAATTATTGAGGCTAATAGAATCATATGGATTAGTTTATTTGTCCATAAATAGGAAGTCGCAGCTGGTATAACTAACATAGCAATAACCAACACAATTCCTACTTGGGAGAGTGAGGAGACAGTTACAACGGACAACATAAGCATTAATAAATAATGATAGAAATCCGTATTGAGTCCATATGCTTTCGAAACAACAGGATCGAAGGATGAAATTAATAACTCTTTATAAAAGAGACTTACAATAATAATCACAGCAACGAGTACCCAAAAAGATTGTTCTAACTCAGAATTCGGAACCGCTAAAATATTACCGAACAAGACGTGATTTAAATCGATTCCACTTCGTGCTTGACTAATTAAGATAATTCCTAAAGCAAAAAATGAACTTAAAATGATGCCAATCGCAGTATCACTTTTAATGTTAGATTTTTTTGAAATATATTGAATTAGAACAGCAGCAAAAATCCCAAAAAGCGATGCTCCAAACAACATATTAATACCAAACATATAGGAAAGAGCTACCCCAGGTAATACCGCATGCGATAATGCGTCTCCCATCAAGGCCATCTTTCTTAAAACAATAAAGCTACCTATAATTCCAGACACTACCCCTAAAAAAATTGCGGATAAACCTGCATTAATAACATAGGAAGGTAGGTCAAAGAGTTGAGAAAACACTTCTGTCAATTTAATCACCTAACCCTTTTATTTGAACATTTCCTAATGAGCCTCCGTAGGCTGCTTGAATATTCGCATTAGTAAACACTTCTTTAACTGCTCCCTCAGCGATGACTGATTTATTTAAAATTAAAAGTCGATCAAAGTATGACTGCACCTCATGAAGATCGTGATGGACCACTAATACCGATTTCCCTTCACTGCGCAATTGCCTCAAAATGTCCACAATAATATTCTCACTTTTGAGATCAATCCCAACAAAAGGCTCATCTAAAAAGAAAACTTCTGCTTGTTGAGCCAGTGCTCGAGCAATAAACACCCTTTGTAGCTGACCACCAGATAGATTACTAATTTGTTTTTTTCGAATATCCTCAATCACTACTTGCTCCAAACAGTAATCCACAATTTCTCTTTCCTTCTTACCTGGTCTTTTAAATAATGGTAAATTAGGGTAAGTTCCTGTTAAAACAGTATCTTCAACTGTAATGGGAAAAGTTAAGTCTAAGTCACTTTTTTGAGGAACATAGGCAATTTTTCTTAATTTATTTTTAATGTCCTCGCCATTATAAGTCACTTTTCCACTGCTAGGAATAATTCCTAACATTGCTTTCATTAAGGTTGATTTTCCAGCGCCATTCGGCCCTATAATACCCTCACTGTATCCAAATGGGATATCAAGGTTCACATCGACTAGTGCTTTGTGCCCAAAATAATCAACATTCAAATGTTTAATTTGAATCATATATATACTCCTTTCTTCACTAGTAAGAGTGTACACTATTTTTTACCTTTAAGCAATAAATTATTTAGGAGGGTCTAATATTTTTGTTTTGTGATTGCTATAGCATAATTTTGTTTGGTGAAAAACTATTTTAGTCTAGTTAATTGTAGTTGTGTTATACTAAATTTACTAAGAAAATTCACTAAGAAAGACTAAGGTATTAAAAGCTTATGAAAGAGGGAGAGATAATGAAACGATCCAATGTCAAAGAAAACTATCTTAAAGCTATTTTCAGTTTGAACGGTAGTGAAGAATATGTTTCAAATAAATTAATTGCGGACAGCTTAAATATTTCAGCTCCGTCTGTAACCGATATGATTAGCCGATTAGTTGAAGACAATCTTGTTGAATCCATCGCCTATAAAGGAGTGCGTTTAACCAGACAAGGATTAGAAAGTGCGATTAAGGTTGTGCGTAAACATCGCATTGCCGAACTTTTTTTAATGAAAATCTTAAAATATGACATCACTCAAGTTCACAACGATGCTGAAACCATTGAACATTTAGAAAGTGACTATTTTTTTGAGAAATTAGAAAAACTGCTAGATTATCCAAAATTTTGTCCTCATGGAAGTATTATTCCCACAATTGATAATTATCAAGAAGTTTATCGGACACCTCTATCATCATTTAGTGAAGGTGACCACCTAGTGTTTCGTCGCTGTATCGATAAACATGAACTACTAGAATACTTACAACAAATTAATCTTGAATTAAATCAAAGAATTCACCTAGATAAGATTGATGACACAAATCGTATTTTTATTTTTTCATATAACGATGATCAAACAGCCTATTTTAGTTTCGATATGGCAGAATTGATTTTCTGCGAAAAAATTTAATTTCTAAGACTATTAAAGATGAGTCTATTGGCAAATAAAATATACCCACTTTCGCATCCTATCACCATAAAAAAACGCTGGATAACTTCCAGCGTCTTTAATTTATTTAAGTGTTTGATAAGTAAATCCAGCCGGCAAGAATATGGCCTGTCTTCGATTTAAATCTTCGATGTCATCAAAAACTATTGAATAAACCATTTGATTTTGAGCGGATTGAATGGTCAACCTTCTTGATGGACTATCATAAGCAGATAAATAAACAGTATGTGTGTAAGAATGATATTTTTTGTTAGGGATAAAGCCTTTAGGTAAAGCAACAGAAGATAAGACGCGGTAAAGATTGCCAAAGGCAGACTGACTGTCATGATTATCAAGTGTTTGTTGTGCTAGATAATAAGCTTTTAAAAAACGTGATTTTGGATCATATCCACCAGGTAGGTCTTTAGCAGCATTAAATTGGTTCAAATTTTCTTGATTAAAAGTAGTTTGCAAAAGTTTTTGATGAGAAGGAAATTTTGGTGCATTGGTCATGACGCCATAAGGATTTTGGTAGACTTTTAGTTTTTTCTTTTCAGGCTCAACCACAATGCAGTTTTGCTGACTGTCTGAAAACATAAAGTGGAAAATTGGTGTGATGACTTTATTTCCATTCATATCATGACTTGAGATGTGAACGGTCGGTAAAATCGCTAAGACTTCATCAACATTGCGACAATTACCTAAGATATAATTCATAAAATAAAAAGCAGAAACATTGTTCTTCTTTTTATCTACTTGATTATCATATAAGCCAAATCCTCCAAAATCATTGGTGATTCCAATCAGACCATGCTCATTGACCCCATCCTTTAAAGGGTCCATATTTCGAAAACCAACTCCAAGCATCTTATATTGAGAAGGGTGAAAGCCGCCTAGCAAATTTTCAGCTACCGGATACCCCTTAGGCAAGTAAAGTATATTGTAGTCAACGGGTGCTTCCAGATCCATTGTTCGTCCTGCAACATGTCCGCCGGGGTAATTAATTTTAATTCCTGTACACATAGATATTTCCTTTCTATCTTTAGTATCAACCGACTAAATGATCAGCTCGAATTCTCAGTATAGCATTATTAGATCCGATAAGCGTTAAAAGTGCTTTTAAAAGATTGTTACTTTAAAAATTAAATAACAGAAGGCTTAGCTATGACGATTAGAAACTTCATATATTATAATCCATCACATTTCTCATTTAATTAGGACACATTATTGTCCAGTCAATTCCCAATAATAGCAGAGTATTAATCATTTTTGGCTGAGAAACTGTCTAAAAGTTGCTAGCTTCGATAAAATAGTAATCATTCTGAGGCAAAGTCACTGGAGTGAAGTCTATGAGATTGTGTGCAATCTCATATTATGAAAAACTTCTGAAAACAGTAGATAAAATAAAATCTGAAAGCTTGAACTTTATTTTAACCACAGGAGGGGGGCAGTCATTGGTGGGAGTAATTTATGACTGCTGCTTTTAATGGTGATCCTATCGATACCTTCTCAATCATCATTAGTAAAGTTTTAACGGTTAAAAAGATCAGACGAGAAGAAAAAACAGCTATTGAAACCACACGCAATTTCTTCCAGCCAATTGGATTGCCTGCTAGCTTACAGAAATTGATCTTAAAGCATAATATATCAACTATCTAGTCAATTAACTTGAGGCCAATAAATTTACTAAAATTGGTGAACACAAAAATCATACGTTGAAAGTATCCAGAGCAATCTATAAAAAAGCTTTAAACTAGATAAAAACAGCCACATCAAAGTGGCTATAAGGTGATTCCAAAAAGTTAGAGTTAAAAACTAGCTTTTAATGAATTCTTTTTTTCTAATTTTAAAGTATTTTAGTATTAGCTTCTATATTATTAGGTATTTTTGTCTTTCTTTGGTATAAGGAAAGTGATGAATGAAAAAAGAAGTTTTATAAAATAGCTGGTATTCTTACGGCTGTTATAAGTTTACTCACTTATTTACCTTTATTTGGTGTCTGTCCTCAGAGTATTCAAGCTAGTTAGCTGTCTTAAGTTGTAAAGTTAATATTTGTTTAAAGTAGTTTTCAGCTTTTGAGAGCTACTTTTATTTTTTGATATTAAGTAAATAATTATCTATCACGTAGTTCTTGTTTTTTTGCTTCTTCCTCCTTGGCTTTAGTTATCTTATATTCTAGTGTTTCTTTGTACTTGCTATCTATCAAAGCTTCCTCGTATCTTTCTTTTACTATTTTTTGTACGTCTTCTATCGATTTAGCAGACTTTCTCTTTACATCGTAAAAATCTTCATTATTTGCTGGTTTAAAAGCTGGTGTATCTTCTTTTTTAGGTTTAACCTTCTTCTTAACTTTTTTGTTGTTTGTGTAGGTTCTTCTTTGAACAGATCGCTATAATCTTTGTTTCCGTCGTTTTCTACCACTTGTACGTTTATTAGAGACGTTTGTGTGATTGGTGAGCGTTTTATTGCTGACGATTTCTTTTGTGCAGTTTTCTTTCCTGCGGGCTTTGGTTGACCTTGCGTATTTCATTCAATAGCTAAGTGAAGTTTTTCTTTAGCATAAAGAGTTCCCAATTTATCAGCTCTTATTTTTTGCTCTATAAAATCTTCGTCTATAATTAATAGGATAAATTACCATGCTTTCGTTCCCTCGCATCTACTTTATAATTTAATAATATATCCTCTTTAAACTTCTTCATGGTCACAACTTCAGAATTGGCTAGGGATTCTAGGATTCTCTCTTAAATCGTCTTTCCAAACACATTTACCCTTGTCAGCTGTTTTAATTTCGCTAATCGTTCTACAATTAATCGCTTTATCTTTTGATAAGTAATTACATTCGCACCAAATTCTCCTAGTATTTCGTCGTGCTTAGGCTGTATATTTACCCAACGATTATTAGATCTTGATAGTTTGATACACCAATTGGATTCGGGTTGTTTATAACAATGTGATTATATAGGAATGCATTTTCGTTGTCTGCTTGTGTAACTACTAAAACTTGTCGACCAGGGAACAGCCTTTGCCCCGTTTCTAAGTCTAGCTCATGAACTTTCTTTATGTCTTCGGGATTATCTACTATAAATTCACCTCTTGAAAACGATGGAATAGCGTTATAAGTTTGAACATTTTACCCTCATTAACATTGAAGCTATCCCACACTTTAGAAAAGATTCTAAAGCAGTTTCTGATAAACAATTAATTCCTGAAGCTTGCAAAACTCAATCCATATCTTCGCGATGGCTCTTTTCTTCCATCGCTTGTCACCCTTTTCCTTTTCTATTACTACCTTTAATCGCCAGTCAAAATTATCTTTAGACATACATATGACCTCCTAATTCCGCATCCGGATTTAGGAGGTCAGTACACTTTGAGAGTCCTTTTTAATATTATTTATAAGTTTTCTTCCGTTTTTTACTATAGTTCTGAAAGAATTTTAAGTGTATCCAGCACTTGTCCTTCTACTCGGTTATTAAGATCATTTAATTCTGAACCCATGACAACCACTATATATTCTTTACCATCTTTTTCAGCTAAAGTGGCCCAGCATAAACCGGCTCCATAGGTAGTACCAGATTTGCCACCAGTAATCTCAAAACCGTCTTGATAAAATTCCCGCAATTTTTTGAAAACAGTACTTTCCATATAAACACCTGAGGGATGGGCATTAGTTGCCGTCGATAAATAGTCTTTACGTTTAAAGATTGCTTCAAAATGACCATTTTTTAAAGCTTCTTTCAATAACATAGCGATTTCCTTAGCAGTAGTTACTTGACCTGCTTGATCCATGCCATCCACGCTTTTAAACTTAGTTTTTTTTAATTTTAATTCTTCAGCTTTTTCATTCATCCACTTAATAAAAGTCTTTTTGGATCCGGCTACATTAAGTGCTAATGAATTTGCACTTTCAGCTCCTGAAGGAAGCATGGTGCCATAGAGCAAATCACGAAAAGTGGTTGACTCATAAGGATAATAACCCGCCATAGCTGCGCCTTCTTCTATGGCCTGATAGTAACTGGCTTCATCCACTGGAGCATAGGCTGATAGATTATCGATATGTTCTAGTGCAACAAGTGTTGTCATAATTTTTACTAAGGAAGCAGGTTTACGAGAGACGTTGGCTTTTAAAGACAACTCGGTTTTGTCTTCTGTTAAATTATAAACATAAATACTTTTAGAATAGTAAGCCTCCAAAGCCAGGACTTGATATGGATACAAAAGATTTACAAGACTGATCAGTGTAAGTATTATTATCGATTTTTTAAAAAAAGATAAATCTCGCATCCAAAACGCCCTCTCTATTTTATTATTTCTTTTTTAGAGTCTCATACTTTTCAAAGTCGGTCAAGTCAAGAACGGAAATTTCTATTTTAATTCAAAAACAGCCTAAACCAATATAAAGAGTAGAGCTGTTAGTTATTAATTTTTTTGAAATTTAACTTTGGCCTGAGCAATTTCTCTTTGAATAACTAGTCGCTCTTCATCAGATACTTTATCACAGGAACATCCTACTATATTGGTGGGTGTTTTAACATTCAATCCGGCCAAAGGACAATCCGTTACAGTGCAAGATGTCCACTTGTTCTTTCCGGCTTTAAAAGATTACCATTCTTTTTTAGGAGATAAATTAAACCTCCTACAATTATGAAAAGAATCATAAGGGTTTTAAAATTCATTAACAGAAATGAAAAGAACAACTTAATGAAAGAATTCTGATAAAACTATTGAATCTAATCCCATGCTTTTTTTAACTTATGCTGCCCTATTCACTACAATAGCCAGTGGGATTCCTAACTCTAATAATAGGATAGTTAAATAAAAACTTCTTTCAAATCTATTCCCATCTACTACATTTAAATCATATCAGCCTGCTCATCTAATAGATAGTCGTGTGACAAAGTTTCTTTTATATAGGAAGGTAAAAAATGCCTGGTAAATCAACGATGACCGTGGTAGGATTCGTTTAAAATTAGCCCTCTTTTTATCAATCGTCACGCCCGGCCAATTTCCGACCTTTTGATTAGATCCGGTGAGCAGATTAAAAAGTGTGGTCTTCCCACAGTTAAGATAAGCTAATAAGGTAATTTTACGCATGCTTCGCTCCTCCCGATAAAAGGGTTGTTTAAATTAATTCAGCTTCACTCTTACGAATCGAAAGTTGATAACCTCTCACTCGAATTTCGAGTGGATCTCCTAAAGGTGCCAATTTAACAAGCTCAATGATTGCATTTTTTGCAATTCCCATATCCCTAATGCACTTTCTAAATTAAGTTTCACTTTCTACTTTTATAAGCTTCGCTCTCGATTTGACTTTCAGCTGACTAAAAGCTACAAAATCTTCATTATCATAAGATAACATTTCGATCGTCACACTTTTAGCAAATTACAGACTGACTGCAAGACACATTCCTTATCAACATCACACTCTTATTTTATACTAAAACCATTCAATAAATAATAAAACAATGCGAAATGTAAAATTCGAGACAAAATGCTTGCATTTTCTGTTCATTCATGTTAAATTTAATTCGAATTCGAGATAACAAAATCGAATCTTATTAAATGCTTTGACTCTCTAAATTTAAAGGAGGAAATTTTATGAACAACTTATTAGGAATCCACCACGTGACAGCTATGACAAATAGCGCAGAAAGAAACTATGACTTTATGACAAAAACTTTAGGCTTACGTTTGGTTAAGAAAACAGTTAACCAAGATGATATCCATACTTATCACACTTTTTTTGCTGATGACCGTGGAAATGCTGGTACGGATGTAACTTTCTTTGATTTTCCTAACTTACCAGAAGGCGTTAAAGGAACAAACTCAATTTCCCGTATTGGTTTGCGTGTAAAATCTGATGAGGCTTTAGAATATTACTTAAAACGTTTTGAAGAAAAAAATGTTAAACATGAAGGTATTAAAGAATTATTCGGTAGCAAAGTATTAGCTTTTGAAGAAGAAGATGGCCAAGCCTATCAAATCTTCTCAGATGAAAATAATGAGGGTATCCCTGGAGGAATTCCTTGGAAAAACGGTCCTATTCCTGAAGAATTTGCTATTTACGGCCTTGGGCCTATTGAAATTACTGTCGGTTACTTTGAAGAATTCAAAGCTGCCTTAACAACTATCTATGAAATGCGTATTGTCGAAGAACATGACGATGTTGCACTCTTAGAAGTTGGTGAAGGCGGACACGGTGGTCAAGTTATTCTACGCAAAGACGTTGAAACTCCACAAGTGCAGCAAGGTTATGGACTTGTTCACCACGTATCCTTCCGAGTAGCCGATGACGAAGCGATTCAAGCTTGGGCAGATCGTTACCAAAAATTAGAAATTGGAAATTCTGGTTTGGTTGATCGCTATTACTTTAAGGCTTTATACGCTCGCATCGGTCACATTTTAATTGAAATCTCTACTGATGGACCTGGCTTTATGGGAGACGAATCTTATGAGAATCTGGGTGAAATCTTATCTTTACCACCATTCTTAGAAGGTCAAAGAGAATCAATCGAAAGTCAAGTTCGCCCATTTGATACTGTTTGGAAAGGGGAATAAATCATGGTTGATAAAATTCAAAGTATTCATCATATTAGTGCCATAGTGGGTAATGTGCAAGAAAACTACGATTTTTATACAAAAGTCCTCGGTTTAAAACTTGTTAAGCAAACTGTCAATTTTGATGACCCTTCTGTTTATCATACCTATTTTGCGAATTCGAAGGTTGATAATGGAACAATTATGACCTTCTTCCCATGGGATAATGACCATAAAGGGACAAAAGGCGGGGGGCAAGTCGGAAGAATTGCTTTTTCTATTCCTAAGGGCAGCCTCACAGCTTGGCAAAATCAATTAGAAAAACATGAGATTACTTATCATAAGAGTAATATGTTCTCTGCAGCCACTTTAGAATTTTCAGATCCTCATGATCTAGATATTGCTTTAGTCGAAGCTGAGACAAGCTCAGACAATAATGAAATTATCGGTTTCTATGGCTTGGTACTCCTATCTACCAACCCTCAAGGGACTCTTGACTTGTTAACACGTGAAATGGGGGCCAAATTGGTTGAAGAAGCTGACGAATACCTACACATCGAATTAAGCGGACCTGAAAAACACCGTGTGTTACTTTTAAAAAAGGCACAACCACTAGGACGTTTTGGCATAAGCACTGTTCATCATGTAGCCTGGTCAGTTGATCGATTGACTGACCTTCAAGCTTGGCATGACCATTTAAAAGAAGCGAATTATCATCTGACTCCTGTCAAAGATCGTAAATACTTTAAATCGATTTATTTAAGAGAAAAAGGTGGCATCATTTTCGAATTTGCTACTAAAGAACCTGGCTTCCAAGTAGATGAAGATTTCGATCATTTAGGTAGTCAATTAAAACTACCTGAACAGTTTGAGTCTAAGCGTTCAGAAATCGAGTCATCTTTACCTAAATTTATAGTGGATTAGGCGAGTAGATAATATGTTATCTTATAAAGTTACAGACTTATCACCTAAAGATCAGTATAAGGTTTTAATTGGTTCAGTCATCCCTAGACCTGTTACAATGATAGCCACACAAAATGACGATCAAAGCTTAAATTTAGCACCCTTTTCCTACTTTAATATGGTAGCTTACAATCCACCCATCCTCATGGTGTCCATTCAAAGAAAAGGTAAGATGAAGGATACCGCTCGAAACATCCTAGCTAATAAAGAAGCCGTTTTCCACATCGTAGACCAAGAAAATTTACAAGAAGTCAATTTGACAGCTAGCAATTTGCCAAAAAATAAGAGTGAATTGGATTTAACCCAATTCACTCTTGCTAGCAGTCAAACAATTCAAACGCCTGGTATAGCTGAGATGAAAGTAAGGTATGAAACAGTATTACACCAACACATCGAGATCCCATCATCAAATGGTAAAGAAGTTTCAGCTGACTTATTCTTGATGCGAGTAGTACATTTCCATCTTTCTGAGGAAGTTTACCAGAATTCTTATGTGCTTGCTGATCAGTTAAAACCGATCAGTCGTTTAGCGGGTAATGATTATGCAACTTTAGGACAGACCATTCAACTTGAAAGACCAAAGTAGGAGGTAATTATGGAATATATCTATCACGCAGCTGATAATGCTGAATACACTTTTGTCCTGTTACACGGTACAGGAGGAGACGAAACTAACCTTATTCCTTTAGCCAAAGAAATCTCATCTTCAGCTAATATTCTCTCTATAAGAGGAACTGTTAACGAAAATGGAGCCCTCCGTTATTTTAAACGGAAGGCCGAAGGTCTCTATGATTTAGAAGATCTAGCGGAAAGAAGTGATGAGCTTGTTGAATTCATCAAAAAGATGAGTAGTGAAAAAGGATTTGATTTAAGTAAAGTAATATTTATTGGCTTCTCAAACGGATCTAATATTGCTTTAAATATCTTAATTCACTATCCAGAAAGCTTTAATAAAGGAATTTTATTTGCCCCACTCTACCCTATGGCCATTGATCAGCAGAAAGATTTATCAAATCATCAACTCTTCTTATCCATGGGTGAGGCAGATCCAATCTGTAGTATGCAAGCAAACAATGACTTAATTAAAAAATTAACAAACATTCAAGCAGACCTATCCATTGAATGGGTACATACCCATCAAATTACGCCTCAAATTGTGCAAGATGCTAAAGATTGGGTGTCAAATTTAAAAGAGAATAATTAATTAATTTAAGCTCTACTTTCTTATGTCTAATTAGCATGAGACAGGTAGAGCTTTTTCCAATTCTTACGGGCTAATAAGTAAATAATTATTCCTTTTAAAGCAGTGGAAAGAGACATAGCAATCCAAACTCCAACCACACCATAATTAGGCATAAACAGCCAAGCAAATGGGATTCTCAACAAATTACAAACAGTATTCACAGTTGCAGGGGCTTGAGTATTTCCTAAACCGTTAAGGAAGCCACTTCCACCAATTTCAAAACTCATAAATAATTGGCTTAAACCAAAGACAAGTAAATAAACAGCTCCTAAAGCGATAGCTTGCTGGTCATCTGGTATAAATAGCTTGAAGAACTGCATTCTAAATACGATAAGAACTAAGGTCGCAAATGAACCAATGGCTAATAAGGAGCGAATGGTCGTTTGATAAATCCCTTCTACTCGTTCATAAAGTTTAGCTCCATAATTCTGCCCTACCATAGCCGTAATCGCTACTGCAAAACCTTCAGTGGTCATCCATGAAATGGATTCAATGTTTGACCCCACACTGGTAACAGCTAAAGGCATAGCGCCATAGGAAGCAACATAACGATTTAGTAACACACTGACTAAAGCGTGTGCATTCGACTGAATAGAAGGTGGTAGTCCTACTTTAATGATTTGCCCTAGATTCTTACTGTTAAATGACCACAAGTGGATGCGACTGCGGTAAAGTAAATCTCCTTGGCGATAAATAGCATAAAGATACAAAATAAGTACCATAAACTGAGCAAAAATAGTTGCCATAGCAGCCCCTTTAATCCCTAGGGCTGGAAGAGGCCCTAAGCCAAAAATTAAGATGGGATCTAAGATAATATTAATAACCAGTCCGAGAGTATTGACGGCAAAAGGTGTTTTACTATTACCTAAACTATTATAGGCTCCAGATATAACAGGGTTAATAAAAAATAAAAAAACACCCGAAGCAATCACAATCAAATATTCTTCAGTCAGTTGATTGACGTCATCTTCTAATTGGAAGAAATTAATAAAGGGATCTTTAAATAAAATTAAGAGGCCTCCAAAAGCAAGGCCCATTATAAGGGCTAACCAAAAACCATTGTTAATATAAGAGCGTGCTGTCTTTTCATCTCGTGCCCCATAGGCTTGTGCCGTCAGGACACTCATTCCAATTCGAGGGATCAACATCAAACTCGAAGCAATCCACAAAGCAAAGCCAACTTGTCCTGCTGCAGCTACAGCCTCAGTAGAGAGTCTTCCAATCCAGGCAATATCGGTTAAAGTGTAAGTCATTTGAATAAAAGCAGTTAACATTAAAGGCGTCGATAATTTCAACATTGTTTTAAATATCTTACCGTTTAATAAATCTAAATTTCTCATTGCTACTCCTCCATATCTCAATAAATAGTAACAAGTTGAAGCACTAATTACAATCACCAAAAACTTAGTGAAAGAAAAAGATCTTTCAATAAGTTTTAATGGCTTCATTTTATTCCTCTAAGGACGTTGGTAGTAGAAATCTTCGTATCCCACTGTTTTTGGCCCTTTTGATAAAGCACCCATCTTTTATCATACTTTTGATTGGTCTTTGCAATCATTTGTTCAATGTCTTTTTGTAATTCTTTTAAAAGGGGATTCTTGAATAATCTGTTCAATATTTCAAGATCACCGAGACGGTCGCTCTCAATCATCGCATGAGCCAAGCGATCACTTACTTGTGGATTATCCGGGGTCAAATGAGTCGTAACATAGGACATTGAGACGTCTTGGAAACCAAACTTTTCCATTGTTTGAGGCAATTCTTGCTCGTTTAATTTATACTTACCTAGTTGAAAAGTTTGGATACTATCATCTTGGCCGTTTGTTAAGACTTCAATCTGCTGCCAAAAGGTATTTTCATCTTCATTAAAAGAAAGCAAAGCCGGTGCTTGGTGAATGACCCCTTGAGCTTGACTGAGACAAAGACAGACTCCTCCGGATTTTAATAAATGATACTGTGTTTTAAAGAAAGTGTTTGTTTCAATGTGCTCAACCACTGTATTCGAAAGAATAACATCAAACTATTTTCCTCAAAAGGAAGCTTATAAATATCACCCTCTAAAAATTCAACTTCAGGAATATTTTCTTTAGCAAATTCTATAAAGTTGTGATCGCGGTCTAATCCAATTACATTGGCATTCGGGTACCAATCTTTTAATACCTGACATAAAGCACCCGGCCCACAACCTATTTCTAAAATTCTAAGAGGAAGTTTTTGATCGATATTAAAAATGGTTTGATAAGCATTGGCATTTTCCTTACTAAAACGTAGTTTACGACTAGAATAGAGCGTTTGAATTCCCTGTACTTGGTTAGACCAAAAATTTAACCTGTTCATTGTATCCCCCTCTTTTCGTTCCAACTTAACTTCAAACATGATATTTTGTGTTTTCAGTTTTTTTAACAGAGCCTATTATATCATTTATTAGTAATTTTTGATTAAATTTGCCCATCAAGGTCTTAAAATGGATGATAGGGTCATGTAAAACATCTTTTCCACTATTATTTTACGAATGTAAAAGACTTTCGCTAGACATATCAAGTGAAAATGCTAAATTTAAAACAGAAGGAGGCGACATTATGAGTCTTGGCCAACAACTCAAAACAGCACGCTTGCATGCAAATTTAACTCAAGAAGAAGTTGCAGAAAAAATTGGGGTTACTCGTCAATCCGTTTCAAATTGGGAAAACGAGAAAAATTACCCTGATATTCGGAGTGTCATAGACCTTAGCAATCTTTATCAAATCAGTCTGGATCAATTGATGAAAGGAGACGAAAAATTGATTAATCATTATCAAGAAAGTTCAAATGTAGTTCGTAGTAACAAACATTTATTTAAGATTATTTTAATTAGTTTAACTATCATCTTAGCACTATTCATACTCCATCACCTGATGCCTAACCATGTCGAGTGGCTACTTGCTATTTTTATTATAATGGCCATAACGGCAGGAATCATTATTCATGAAATCATTCAAAGAATATAGGAGGCGTAAAAATGAATGAAACTATCAAAATATTTATAATTGTAATTGTCGCTACCATTGCGCTGGCTTCTGGCAGCTTATTAGCTTACTTCATCTATAAAATGACTATTATTGATGCTAAGGCGCGAGGGTTAAAACATCCCAAATTTTGGGGTATTTTTAATATCGCTGGAAACAACTCTTCAAATATCTTACTCTATCTTATCGGCAGAAGGAAATTTCCTAAAGATAAACTCACTTCCTATGATCAACTCTTAATGAAGCAATATAAAAGAGAAGCTAGTATATCTCTTATTTGCCACCTTTGTGGGACGATTATCCTACTTATCTGCATTGTTTATTTCTATGCCTAACTAGTTCGCCTATCTTTATTAGAAAAAGTAGGGTTTTTGTTATTTTATTAATTAATAAAGTTTGGTAGGATAGATGTGATATAAAATTAAAGGAGATCTCTTTACATGAACTCAGTAAAAAATAAACTTCCAGGACTTCTTTTATGTTTCTTGATTGCTATTTTTGCTAGCCTTTTAGCTAGTGTATCGATTGGAAACTTTTCACTGGCGATTATTGGAGCACCCGTCTTTGCTATCTTAATAGGCATGATCATCAGTCTCATTCAGCCCCAATTAGCTAATCATGCCATTTTTCATCTCGGTATTCGCTTTTCAGCGAAAAACATCCTACAATGGGCAGTTGTTTTATTAGGTTTCTCCTTGAACCTCTCAATGATTATTAAAGTTGGTAGCAAAAGCTTACCTGTAATAGTTGCTACTATCTCGATTGCGCTACTGGTTGCTTGGTTCTTTCATAAGCAATTTAAGATGGAAACGAAATTAGCGACTTTAATTGGGGTCGGATCAGCTATTTGTGGAGGTTCTGCAATTGCAGCCACTGCTCCAGTTATTGAAGCAGATGATAAGCAAGTTGCTCAGGCTATTTCAATTATTTTTATTTTTAATGTACTGGCTGCTTTGATTTTCCCTACTTTAGGTTATAACTTAGGATTAGGAACAGAAGGTTTTGCTATCTTCGCAGGTTCTGCAGTTAATGACACTTCTTCAGTGACTGCCGCAGCAGCGACAGCAGAAAGCTTCTATCAAGTGGAAGGCATCCTATCTGCTGCAGTAACGGTCAAATTAACACGAACACTAGCCATTATTCCCATTACGATAGGTCTATCTTTGATGCAAGCTCGTAAGGAAAATGAACACGCAAAAGCCACTATTTTTCACTTACTTCCTACATTTATTCTCTATTTTATTTTAGCTGCCTTAGTCACTTCCATAGTGGACCTTCTTCCAACAAATGCATTTACCTATAGTTACGTCGAAAAGTTTATTCCCCTGATAAAAACTCTCGCTAAATTTTTTATCAGTATGGCTATGGCGGCTATCGGGTTAAACTCTCAATTAAGTGAACTAATTAGAGAAGGAAAGAAACCCATTTTACTTGGCCTCTCTTGTTGGATAGCTATCAGTCTCGTTTCACTAACCGTTCAAGCTCTAACCGCTACTTTTTATAGTAATCTTCCTTAATCAAAAACGGTTAACTAGTAGAATTATCTAGTTAACCGTTTTTTTCTATTTAATTAACTGCTTAATTTGAAAAGAACCATTTTTGATAGCCCTTATCAATCAATAGGCTCACGAGCATTTGAATAATCATAGAGATAAAAACTGTTAAGGGAATCCCCTTTAAAACACCCAAAAAAGCTTGGCCGTTTATGCCCGCTTCCATCCATACTCCAAGAAAGCCCATGACAAAAGAAAAGATCAAGGCGGGTGGGAATTGTCCCACTACGAATTTTAACCATTCTGGATGCTGGATACCTAGTAATTCATTGAATTGCTCAGACATTTTTGGTATATCAAGAAGATAAGCCCCAAGAATTACTGAAACGGGTAAAAGAACAGATAGTTTAACTAACATTTCAGGGAATACGACTTGCCCCTGCATGGCAGTCATAATTAAGGGCATGATAATTCCAAGATGAACGGGAAAAGCAAAGCGTTTAAATGTTTCAAAGTTTATCGAATGCAAAATAATGTCACCTTTCTAATTGTGTTTTTAACTTTTTTACTCTAACAAATACCTTAAGCCCTTTGCAAGTTGTTTTTAACGATTCACCACATACTTTGTCTTTAACACATCATTTTCTAGTTAAGTATGCTCAAAAAATAGAACAATTTTTGAAAAGATAATACTTCATTATTCATCCCTTAGCTCTATCCAATACCTTTGATCGACAGTGCCATCAGGATAAACTACTTCATTTTCTAAAACGCCACCATTTTTTTGAATGGATTTCGCGGACCCAATATTTTCTTTATTACAAATCATTAAAACCCTTTTTATACCGATTCGTTTACACTCTTTTAGTGCTAATCCTATCATTGCTGTGGCATAACCTTTGCGTCGCTCACTCGGTCGAATACCGTCTCCTATATGTCCACCCTTTAGTAAAAGATCATCATTTAAATAATGGCGAATATTCACTGCCCCTACCAAAACATTCCGATTGCGGTCGAGACAAAAAAAGGTCGAATCCGGTACACGGTCTGAGTGTACAGCTTCTTTATCTTCTATACTCTTAATATATCCTCCAAAATCATGTGGATCATGACGAAAGATGGCCGATGGCGAACCATCTGTTTGATTTTTTTCTATATCTTCTTTCCATTCTTCGATCATCTCCATTAATAGTAGCTGATGTTTTTTCTCTAACTTAACAAGTTCGATATTCATATTAGGCTTATCCCTTTCAAAGTGGTTTTATACTTTATAAATTTTGGCTTGCGTCCTAGCGATAACTGGTCCCATCTCTTCTTGTCGGATGGCTGATAAATCTATGACGGTTTGCCTAAGAAGTTCTTTTAAAGATTTAGCCATATGCTGAACTTCTTTTCTATCACAAATAATCTTATCCTCCCTTGGCCAATCACTCTCAAGTAAAATGTGATCTCCAGCTATTTGTTGAACATAGGCGCGTCCTTTTTTTGTATTTAACATCGTCGGATGAACAGATAGATAACCTCCTTGATCTCGATGTCTGGTTAATTGATCACTGGTTCCATTAAAGCGGTGTAAAATTGCCGTAATATTCTTAGCAGAATGACTTTCTATTAAGTCCAATACTTTTGAAGCTGATTGTACTGCGTGGATTGATAACACATAATGATTATTTAAACGCTCAGCTAATAGTGATAGAATGTTTGAGAAAACATAAATCTGTAAGTCCTCATCCGCTTTTTCCAATCCATTGGTCGAAAAATCTAAACCGACTTCTCCTATTAAAAGAGATTGGTCTAATTCCCCTTGAAAGATAGCTAACTCCTTATTCGCTTGTTCCTTAGACTTAATCCACCAAGGATGAAAACCTAAAGATAAATAAGGCAGAAACTTTTGATCACAATCCATTTTTTTGAGGCTATCCTTTAACTCAATAAAACCTGAGGGTGTGACAGTTTGAGCCACAATTTTAAGCTTTTCTTTAGCAATTGTTTCTAAAAATAACTGACGAGCCTGTTGGTCTTTTATAAAATCAAAGTGATAGTGACTATCTAATAAATTCATAGTCTCTCCTCTCCTTCTTACTTCGATTTACCAAACTTTATATTCTTCCTTCCCTGCCAAACGTCGGATCACTTTTCCTGCTAGCATCATTCCCATAATTGGTGGCATATAACTCATCGAACCTAAGGTTTGTGATTTTGTATTGCCAGTAGGATTTTCAACTTTGAAGGGTTGTTCATTAGAATAAAGAACCTCTAAATTTTTAATGTCTCTTCTACGGCACTCTAGACGTATAATCTTTGAAAGGGGACAATAAGAGGTCTTTTCTATTTTACTAAAGTTTAAGTAAGTCGGATCTAATTTATTCGCTGCCCCCATAGATGAAATTAAGGGCAATTTTTCTTTTTGACAAAAGGCTGCAATTTCTAATTTTTGAGAGATAGTATCAATACAATCAATTATATAATCCACTCCTGCTAGATCAGTTAAAATTTCCTCAATATTTTCTTTGGTTAGAAATATTTGACGGGCATCCACTTGGCAGTCCGGATTGATTTCAGCGATCATCGCTTTCATAACATCTGCTTTAACCTTACCCACGGTTGATGAAAAGGCTAAAGCTTGACGATTAATATTGCTTTCTTCAATAATATCTCCATCAATTATCGTTAAATAGCCTACTCCTCCTCGAGCTAACGCCTCAGCACAAGCAGAACCTACTCCGCCTAGCCCCAATACTACCACTCTTGATTGAGCTAACCGACTTAGGCCCTCTTCTTTTAAGAGCAGGCTCACCCTTGAGAGTCTTGTTGGTATTTTTGCTTCCATAACATCATCCTTAATCTTTTAAGTTTATTAGCTGCTTTTTTATTATAACACCATCGCTCTAATTAGATCTTATTAAAAGAGGTGGTCATAAAGATCACCTCTTTTAGGTCTATTAATTTTTACATTTGCTCTTTATGAAAACGACTTAGGAACAATTTAGTTCGCTCATGCTGGGGCTCATTAATCACTTGCTGGGCTAAGCCATCTTCCACAATTACACCTTTGTCCATAAAAACAACCCGACTAGAAACATCACGGGCAAAAGCCATTTCATGAGTCACTACTATCATTGTCAGACCCTCTCTTGCTAATTGGGTCATGGTATCTAATACCTCTCCTACCATTTCTGGGTCAAGCGCTGAAGTCGGCTCATCAAACAGTAATAATTCTGGATCCATTGATAAAGCCCGAGCAATAGCAACTCTTTGTTGTTGTCCACCTGACAATTGTTTAGGACGCGCATTGACATAAGGAGCCATGCCCACCTTAGTCAAGTTGGCCATAGCAATTTGCTCTGCTTCTTCTTTTGTCCGTCCCAAGATTTTAACTTGTCCAATGGTACAATTCTTCAAAACATTCATATTATTAAAAAGGTTAAACTGTTGGAAAACCATTCCCACTTCTGCTCGATAGTGATTCAAAGGGTAATGATTGGTCATCACTGACTTGCCTTTATAAATAATATCCCCTCCGCTCGGTTGCTCTAGAAGATTGAGACATCTCAGAAGGGTTGATTTTCCTGAACCTGAAGAGCCAATAATAGAGATGACCTCTCCTTGTTTCACGCTAAAATCAATGTCTTTTAAGACTAAGTTGTCCCCAAATTTTTTAGATAAGTGAGCAATCTCTAAGATTTTATTTTCATTAGTCATGTGTTTTCACCCCCTTGACCGCTTCTGTGGATGAAGACTGAACAACTGTATAAGAATGAGAACCTGACATCTTTCTCTCAATTAAATTTAAAATACGAGTGGTCGTAAACGTTAAAACAAAATAAATCACTGAGGTAATCAAGAAGGTCTGGAAAGTCTGATAGGTCGATCCTGCGACAGACTTGGAAACAAAGAACAATTCTGTCACTGCTATAACATTTAAAACGGAAGTATCTTTGATATTAATCACAAACTCATTTCCTAAAGTTGGTAGAATCGATAAGACAGCTTGCGGTAATACCACATGTCGCATGGTTTGTCCGTGGGTCATACCAATTGCTTTGGCTCCTTCATATTGACCTTTGTCAACCCCTTGAATACCTCCACGCATAACTTCGGAAAGATAAGCCCCCGTATTTATTGAAACAATAAATAAAGCTGCTGTCATTGAAGAAAGATCAATATCAAAGAAAAGTTTTAGACCATAAAAAATTAACATGGCTTGAACCATCATCGGTGTTCCTCTAAAAATTTCGATGTAGGTAACTAAAAGAAAATCAACTACTTTAAACAAATAATAAGAAGGGCGACCTTTTTGGAACAAGGCCTTCATTGAACGGATCACTGCAATCAAGAGTCCAATCACGGACCCCACAATGGTTGCAAACAGCGCAATGAATAGAGTGTTCAAGGCACCACGAATAAATTGATTACCGTAACTAGCCCACAAAGCCTGAACATCTTGCCAAAAGCTAAGGTTTTCTTGACCTTGATTGAGTTCTACCATTTCTTTCATCAATGCTATCCGTTCCTCTTCATCAATCTGACTTAAAGCTTGATTAATTGGTTCCACCAAAGGACTTCCTTTACGTAAACCAATCGCGATTCCTGTATCTACCTGACTCAGATCAAAGCCATTCTCTTTAGTAAATTTTACATAAGTTAAGTCGGTGTTAGCAGCTACAGCAGCCATGGCTCCTGGTTCTTCCGATAAATAAGCATCAATTTTACCTGATAGGACGGAAGAAATCATGGTTGGAAAAGAATCCAAAGCTGTCCCTTTCTGGACATTAGGTATTTGATCGATTAAGCCATAATGGAAGGTATTTAGCTGAGCGGTTACTTTAGCATTTGAAAAATCTTCGATGGATTGAGCATCGACAAAATCAGAATCTTTGCGAACTACCAGGACCATCTGACTTTCATAATAATTATCAGAAAAGTCAATTTCCTTCTTACGCTCTGGTGTGACCGACATGCCAGCAATGATAGCATCTACCTTACCAGAATTTAAAGCTGGAGGTAAACCATCCCACTCTAATTTTACAATTTCTAATTCCAAACCTAACTGTTGCGCTAACTCTTGTGCGATATGGACATCATAGCCATTGCCAAACTCTCCTTTAGAGTTAGAAATAGGGAGCGCTCCATTTACTAGAGAAGGTTGCGACCAGTTAAAAGGTGAATAATTAGCTTCCATTCCTACTTTTAAAACACCAGGATCTTCAAGTCCTTCTTGGATCTGTTCACTATTAATAGTTGATAACTTCTTGTCTTCAGCACCTACAATCATTTTAACAGGCAAAAGCAATATAAACATTAAGATTAAGACACTGAGCTTTTTAAACAGTCCTTGATTCTGTTCCATTCTGATCCTCCTCGTAATTTTTACTATAAAAAATAAATATACCTTTTATAGTAAATTTGGTCAAGTTTTGAATGTATAGACTATTATTAAAAATGTTGAATGTATAGACTATTATTAAAGCTTCTTAATGAGACAGATCGAAATGTTAATATTTTTTGTAATAGTATTTCTATTTTTTCTAAAAAAACAGATCAAAAAACTCCTTTGATTCATAATTACACATGTATAATGCTCTCTGCAAATTATACTGTCTTCATGATCTAAGGAGTTATTTGTTTATATTTAATTATTAAATTTAGGGGTTATTTTAAACTGGATCATCTTAGTTCCAATCAGCTAAAGATCCCATTGGATCCCATGGTTCTAATTCAATGACTGGTTGATTAAGAGCATCTAACCATTTTTGATCAAGGTATTTCTTATCAACAGTCACTTGATAGTTATACTCGTCAAACCATTGATCACTCATTGAGAAGATACCTTTATCGCCAGATTTTTCACCCCAACTGTTCTCAACCTTCCAATTGACTGGTTTACCATCAGCATCTAGGTCCACACCTACTAAAAGCATGGCGTGAGTTAATAAACTCTCCCCATAATCTAAGCGCTCAGCCTTATTTAATTGAGGCGCTTCAGCTAAGATAGCCTCATATTCGTATAAGTCTTTATCCATAATACCCAATTCACGATCACTCATCTTACCAACATCACAACCAAACCAAACTGGCTTGCCATCTTTGATTGAAGCAATTGCAGCTTCTTTAAGCACTTCAATTGGTGCATTAATATAAGTAATCGGGTGGCCTTCGGCTACAGAGGCTAAATATTTAACAGTGAACGCCCGTCCGAAAGGCTTATCTTCAGTCGGTGCGTTGATTACACTGACTTTACCTTCTAAATCCCAACCCACATACTTATTAAAGAAATCTTGTGGTGTGATGTCTTCAATACGGTGATATTTTCCATCCTTGTCGCGGTAACTGTAAGAGAACTTCTCTGGAACCTGTCCCAAGGCTTTAACTAAGATGTTATATATAACATACAGCATATCCTCTTTCATTGCTTTCAAATCTTCTTTTGAAGCCTTATTTTGATAAGCCGTTCTTAATTCTTTAGCAAAGGCTCTTAAACGTTTAGTAATGATTGCTACCATTTCATAAGTATTAGAAGAATGGTAAGTTTCTGGCATTACCGATTTAGGAACTGAACCATACTTTTGTAGTAAGGCTGTGAACATATCCCATTGTCCACCATCTTCGACCGGCGCTTGCAATAAATGTTGTACCACACGTGAATTTAAAGGTTCCTCTACCGTTTCAATGATAGAATCCAAGAAGAAGTTTGATTTTTCTAGCTTATCCCAGAAGAGGGTATAATTTTGCGAAAATTCAAAAGTTTCTAAATTTAACTCTTCCATTGTATTTACACGCGCACCGTTTAAGGCAGCAAACATCCAGCAACGACCGCTTTTCTTCTGATCGGTAATCTTGCCTCTTTTTGTTTCATCGGAGAAAACGAAGGTATGGTCTCTCACGGCCTCATTATTAAATGAAGATTGATTGAACCCAACTTTAGCTACCGCATTTTCTACTGCATGATTGATCGTTTCTGCTTGATATTTTGTTTTGAATGATTGTATTAATTCTTGATTGATTGTCATAGTCATTTCCTTTCTTTAAATAAGATTTTTTAGAGTCCATTCTAATAATAGAGAACTTCTTCATTTATTCTGGCTAGTCTTTAAATATTTTTCTAAAGAATAGCTTAAAAAATAATCACTACTATTCACACCACTTCCTTTAATAACTAATCATTTTAACTAATTAATAAGATATAGGACTGGCCTTCAAAGCTTAAATCCCTTAAGAATTTATATAGAATTAGCGATTAAATAGGCTTCTAAACTTACTATATAAAAACTCAGTGCCACCATTAAACTTAATTAATTATATAAAGCTACAGCCATTCCCTAATAATATTTTATAACAAAATTAGAGTACTTGCAATAAATTTTTAGGTTAACCTAAAATACCCTTCAGTCTATACCTTGCTAAGTCACAACATACTTTATGATCAGTCATCGAATATAGCTACAATTTAAAAATTCCAGCCAAAACCCCCCCACTTGATTAAAATGAACCTTAGATCAGATATATTGTACAAAAAGTGCTCCTGGATATCCACAATCGGGTCTTACTTGACATCTTAACCTATCACCAAAGAAAATTTAATTCTCAGTGGTCATTTTGCTGATATCATTATCAAAATCTTTATTGATAGTCGTTAAGTGAAGATTGCACCATTCTAACCATCCATTAGTCTTTTGATGAAAATAATTCAAATTTCCTGCTAAGACTTGCTCAAAATACATTGCAATTCCTTCGGTAAAGAGTAACCATAAAAAATAGTTTTCACCTTGCTCAAATTGGTCAAAATTACCATATTGTTGATGATAGACATGCCCTAATTCTTGAAAAATAAGTCCATACATACGGTCTTTACTCATCCAATCTCATTCGATCATTTTTTCAATTCCCACTAGAATATAAGTTCTTCTGTCCAGTTCTACCACCCAACCTGCCCCATTACATAAACCTAAATAAAGCATAATTGTAAAATCTAGCTCTTTGCCAAATGCTTGAATAACTTTTTTATTTAACCCCCCAGTTACTTGCCTAAATGAGTCTACTACTTTGAACCGCTTTTTGCTTTCTGAAAAAGTCCTTTTTTTAATGGGGAAATAATTGTTTAAAAGCTAAACTTCCCACCAACAAACACTCTTTTGGCGTCATCAGACAGTAAATCCTGATAGTTGGCTAACCATCTATCCATATATTCTTTCATAAACTGATTTGAAACTGCCCATTTACAAATAATGGATCAACTTCAGCAGTCACATTAATGATTTCCATACCAAGTCTCCTCTTATTACCTATGTCAGCATATCCTATAGATCGGATCATTGCCAAACAAAGACCAGGATAATTTAAGCTATTTACAATTAGTCATATTCAGCCAACTAGCAATTTCTTCAGCTATTTTTTCAGGTTGGTCTTGATAGATAGCATGACTCGCGTTTTCGATAATTTTCATGCTTATATTATCATTTAAATTTTTAGATCTTTTTAGCTTGGTCGGTAAAACCTCTTGAAGATCACTAATCAGAAGCAATGTAGGTGTTTTATATGCTTTACTAGTAATCGATAACTGAATCGAATGATTAAGACTCAAAAGATTCAAAACGCTCTCCTCGTTCATATATTTATAATTACCGCTAGATAGGATCTGTTTTGCATTGATCAGTTCATCTTCCAGTAATACTCCAAAATCTTCACTTGAGATAATCCCTCCATCAAGTAAAATGACGTTAGTAATATTACTTAAATGTGCAGCTAGAAAAGCAGCTATTTCACCCCCGATAGAATGCCCTATTATAACAGATGGTTTCTCCCCGATAGTATCCTTATAAAAGTTAATCAGGTCTTCTTTAGCTACTACATTGTCATTAAAGGCCTCTTCATGTCCGGGTAAATAGAGATAATTTACTCCTAAGCCTTTTTTAGACAATAATTTCAAAAAAATTTCACTCTCTTCCTTCATGCCACCAAAACCATTAATAAAATAGATACATTCTTCTAACATATTGCTCTCCTTAATCTTATCAAAAACAGATTGTTAAAGTGGTTAAATACATAAATTAATTATACAGCGATACTAAGACAACTTTCAAAGTGTTTTGAATGTTCCACAAACTTGCTCAATGGATAAAAATCATAAATTTATGGGGACTTTAACTCAACTTATAAACAAATAATAATAATTACATTTTAACATAGTAATAGTTGCTGTGTTTAGCTTGTTTATACCGTAGCTATTATCATTTATGTTGGTCTAGTAGCCTATTGATATACCAGTTATTCATCTTTGTACTCTTGTCGCAACAATCTTATTCTCTTTTGTACAATTTGGAGTCATTTCTTAATAAATTGTTGAAAATTTACCTTACTTTTACTTAGAATTTACTAAAAATTTACAATGCTCTGCTAACTTATATCTAGATGAATAAATCATCAATAAATTATAAAGAAGGATTGAGCCAATGAAAAAAACAGTAATTCTATCATTATGTGCTTCTGTATTAATGTCAGTATGTGCCCCTACAATGACTTCTGCTAAACAAGAAGAAGGTCAATGGTCGGAACTTCCAGTAGCAACCTTGGAAGAAGGCCGTGCGTTAACTGAAGATTTATCTCTTATTTCTAAAAACCGAGCAAAATATGTCTTCTTATTTATCGGAGATGGCATGGGAAATATCCCTGTTTCTGCGGCTGAATATTACTTAGGTCCAGATAATGGTGACGAAGGTAACGGTCAAGCAGTCGCTCAACCGTTAAATTTTGCTAAATTTCCTGTTGTTGGTCTGCAAAACCCAACCGATGCTGACCATTATGTTCCGGACTCTGCTGGTACTGCTACCGCATTTGGAAATGGCGTAAAGATTGATTCAAACGTCATTGGTCTAACACCTGGCTATACCGAACAAACAGAATCAATTGCTGAAAAAGCTCAAGCTCAGGGAAAAGCCGTTGGTATCCTATCGACAGTAACTTTAAATCATGCGACTCCTGCTGCCTTCTATTCAAACGTTGAACACCGTAGAAATTATTACGAAATTGGTGAACAAATGGCTGCTTCAAACTTTGAATATTTTGCAGGGGGTTCTCTTGGTAAGCGAACAGGTGCTGAAGATGATCAAAAAGACTTATACGAGGTATTAGAAGAAAAAGGATATATGGTAGCAGATACTCAAGAAGAATTCGATACTATTACTGCTGACACTGAGAAAGTTTATGCACCTGCATCTGTTCTTTCTGAATCAGATGGTTCTTCTATGAAATATGCGATTGATCGACAAGAAGGTGAACCTACATTAGCAGATATGGTCGCTAAAGGAATTGAAGTCCTAAGCGCTAACGAAGAAGGTTTCTTCATGATGACAGAATCTGGTAAGATTGACTGGGCAGAGCACGCTAATGATGCCGCAACAACTATTAAAGAAGTGATTGACTTTCAAGACTCTATCCAAGAAGCAATTGATTTCTACTATGAACATCCTGAAGAAACTTTAATCGTTGTAACTGCTGATCATCCTACCGGCGGTTTCACCATCGGAAACTCGGAAACAGGTTATAACTCTTACTTCCATTTACTAGACAATCAAAAAGTTTCTCAAGAACAATTTGATGTAATCTTTGCTAAGGCCAAAGAAGAAAATCCAGAAATGACTTTTGAAGATGCTGTTCCATTACTAGAAGAAAACTTCGGATTTATCTTTGACCTGGAAGCAGAAGAAGTTGTAAAGACTGCTGGCGAAGTCGAGAAAGCGGCTGAAGAAGGTGAAGAAGAAGCCAAAGACTTAATGTTAGTAACACCTTATGAATTAGCAGAATTACGTTATGCTTTCGAACAAACAATGAAACCATATGAAGAACGTAATCTGGGTCAAGCAGATATTATCAAAGGCTACCATGCATATGAACCATTATCAATCGCTGCTA
This sequence comes from Facklamia sp. P12945, assembly GCF_050409485.1. NCBI lineage: Bacteria > Bacillati > Bacillota > Bacilli > Lactobacillales > Aerococcaceae > Facklamia > Facklamia sp. P12945. Next base: position 36,174 of record NZ_JBNUPJ010000007.1, on the reverse strand, counting down.
CACGTCTATTAGCACGTAAAGCTGGTTTAGCATTCACAACTGTTGACCACTCACCTGAGAAAGTTCCAGTTTTTGCAATCGGTGCTGGCGCTGCAATGTTTGAAGGTAATTTTGAAAATACAGATATTGCCTATAAGATTTTAGCAGCCATGGGATTATATGAAGGTGGCGATACTAAAATGGCTCCTTTAGAAGTAACAAAGAAGTTTTCTGGATCTATTAAGGAAAACGATAAAGAAGAAGCTTCTGAAGAAACAGTTGAAGTAGAAGAAGTTTCTGAAGAAAGTGTTGAAGAAAGTTCAGATTCTGAAACAAGTGAGGAAAGTTCTGAAGATTCATCGGCTGAAGAAAGCAGTAACTCTGAAGAAGAACCTGAAGAAGTAACTGAAAGCTCTGCTGAATAATTAATACATTAGTCACAAAAAGCACAGCTAAGATAAGTCTGTGCTTTTATTCTTTAAGGAGAATCTTATGCAACTTAAATCTATTTTAGCAAGTTTCCTTTTGTTTATTTCCCTACTCTCACCTTGTTCTCTTGTTAAAGCTGAAAGCTCAAGCATGAAAGAATTACCTTTCAGCGGATACTATCTAGCCCCTGAAGCAAGTAGTATTGAAGGATTGCTTTTTCAAGAAAACCAATTAATCATCTATATTAAAGATGAATCAAGGTATGCTCACCCTGTTTATGGACACGACCATGAAGATAACTATGATAATGAACAGCAAGATGTGGAAAAAGATATTAAATCAAACAAAGACCATCACGATGACACCATTGATCAAGAATTTATAGAATGGTTATTCGAATTTAATGCTTACCCTTATCCAGACCTTAAGAATTATTCTATATCTGTTCAAGAGAGATATAAGAAAGAAAATAATCTTCCAATTAACTTAAAAGAAGTTTATCTAGCCATTGTAGATCAGATAACACCTGAAATGACACAAAGAAATATCTTAGACTTGATTAATCAAACGATTCCTGACATTTCATATACACAAAAAAATGATTATAATTATTTCACTATTTCCTGCCCAACTATCACTGTAAATAACGATCATTGGACCGTCCAATTATTCGGTGAAGAAATTTTTTCTTTTGTGCAACAGTCTGGACAATTAATAGATAATCATGGAAATACTTATGAATACATTGACGGAATTAAACCCAACTAATTGCTGAAAGGTGTGAACTAATGAAAAGAATATTTATTACTTTATTAATTTTAACTGCCTTAACCCTTAATCTACTTTTTCCACACGCCACTTTCGCACAAGCAGAAGCTGATGTTAAAGAAACAAACCATATGAAAGTAGACGGTCATCACCAAGGACATCACATTAAGGCTAATTTTATCCCTGATAAAATTCTTAATCCTGACGATAGTCTATATGAAGCACCAGAAAAAATTGAAAAGTACGTTGGTATATATCAAGCACAAGCAACAGTTCCTAAATTGAATCTTAACTTAGATATCATTGTCTCAATCGAAGAAAGTGGCTTATTTAATATGGCCTACTATTTTACACAACGAGAAAAAGGAGAAAGTATACGTTTCTACGTAGATGAGAATGAAACAATTGAATCTATACCCGCTCCATATCAAGACCTCGTTATCTTGACAGGAGGTCTCAAAGAGTTTGAAGGTGGCTTAGGCTCAGGCTTAATTCGTAAAACGGTGTCACCGGTAGTACTATTAAATAATCAAGGCAAACCCGAAAGCTTATATCCTTATCAATCAATGGCATATGATCTGCGAGAAAATTATCAAAATGCTAGGGTTTATCAAGACCTTGGTCTTTATATAGTAAATGATGAAATTGTGATCGATGTAAACCATTTGATTGGTCTAGATGATGAACAAGAAAATAGAATCGCATTAAAAGCTACAAGTTTTAAAAATGAAGATGCTTTCCTAGTTGAAAAGAAAACATATGAAATTCTTCAAAAAGCTTTTGATCACTATCTTGATGATTATAATGATTTTAAGCTTCAATTTAAAAATAGTAATAACTTTGTTCAAGTCATTCAAGCAATGCATTTGAAGACCAACGCCAGTTTTCCTGCCGATACTAAATTTGAACTGATCGATCCTAGTCAAGTCAATAAAGATTCTGAAAGTGCCCATACATTTGCTTTGCTCATTAATGACCAAATCTTATATTTTTATGATGGACACAAATTATTTGTTGCAAATGAAATTGAAAATAATAATAGATGCTATTCTGCGAATGAATGGCAAACGAATTAATAGTTGAAGTCACCGAAAATTAAATTCTAAAATTTTCCATCCAGCCAAACCCTATTAAATAATCAACAACTACAAATAATCCCTTGTTAGATTGAGCAAATCGATTGAAGATAAATACCATCTTTGCTAATGTTTAAATAAAGGAGATGGTATGAATGTTTTTAGTTATGCAACATATAAAACCTAAAGTAGGCAAAACAGAAAGCATCATCAATAAATTATCGAATCGTGAAATCATAAATGATCAACCAGGTTTCATTAATTTATCAATCAGTAGAGGCATTGAAGAGGATTTAATTGTGGTTTTAGGCTCATGGAAATCACAAGAAGATTGGAAAAATTGGGAAAATTCAGAAGATCGAAAAAAATTAGACGATCCAGATGACAGTGAAATTGAATCGATGGAGTCACATAAATTAGAAATTCTAAAGGACGAAAAAATGCCTAAAAAATAATCCAAGTTATCTTAAATAATTCGATAGGATTAGGAAACAAAAGAGCAAGCAGCATGTGTGCTGTTTGCTCTTTATTTAGTTAATTGATTATAAACTATCTATCAAATCTAACATCTCACTATTTTCAGGGATATCTTTCATGGAATGACCGTAGTGAATATATCTCAACTCACCCTTTTTATCTACCAACATTTGAGCTGGCATCCGTCCCATCTTAAAAAGATTTACTTCTTGACCATACAATTTTAATACCGAATGGTTTGGATCAGGTAGACCATAAAATTCTAAGTCATTTTCATGCCAGTAGTCTGCGAATTTTTTATCGTTTTCAGGACCAATGACGACAATAGCGGTGTCTCTTTTTTCAAACTGATTATAATCTTTATGCAACTGCATCATGTGCTTGCGGCAGAAAGGTCATATAAAGCCTCTGTTTAATACAAGCATTACATTTTTACTTCCTCTGAAAGCTGAAAGCTTAACTGTCTTTCCTTCGAAATCTTCTAATTCAAAGTCTGGTGCCTTTTTATTGACTTCAATACTTGCCATAAAATTCATCTCTTTCCTTTCACTGATTAAACAATATACTATTTAAAAATCACTATCTTTCAGCTTTATTAAATCAATAAAGTGGTTTAATGATTAATCTTAAAGGATTAACTTTTTATATCCACTTTAATAAAACACTTTAAATAGTTGATACATACAACTTACCACTCATTGCTTAGTCATTTTAAATATTTACAAAGCTTATTGTTATAATGTTTTTGTTTAAAAATAAGAGACATGAATTTAATTTCATGTCTCTTATTTTTAATTTATATCAACACTTTTGACCTACTCATTAGCTTCAGTAAGAACTTTTTGAACAGCTGGATCTTCCTTAAGATGTTCTACCATACGCTTAACGTTTGGATAGTCTTTATACGTTTTTTCTAAATTCTTAGTCCAAGTTGCAAAAATGAATGCTAATGGATCAAGCACAGTACGTTTATTTTGGTAGAGGTGATTAGAATCACCAATAATATCATCAAGATGTTTGAAGTTCGCATCAATACGAGCAGGTGCTGCCGCACGAGCCATTTCAATTACATCTATGTCTTCAGATGTTGTATAACGCTGTGGGTTAAAGAACGGCCAGAATGATGGATGAATATCTGCAGAAAGGAATAGAGATGTTTCATCAAACTCAAAAACATTTTCTAACCCTTCATTAGGTCCTAAATCTTTTTCTGGAACGGAATTAGCAATGTATTGTAAAATTGCTCCTGCTTGAGTCATCGGACGATCGGCTCCAATTTCAAGAGCAGGAACCATTCCTAAAGGATTAATTTTACGATACTCAGGATCATTGTAATCCACACGAATGGTTTCATACTCAAGACCAGACCATTCTAAAGCGATCCAGCAAGCCAAGGAACAAGTACCAGGTGCATAGTATAATTTCAACATTTTATCAAACCTTTCTTTTTTTTATTGATTATATTATAGCATTAAAAAGTGTCATAGGAAATAATTGAGTGAATTCGATAGCATGCTTTTAAAATAAGAGTAAGCTAGTAACTAGCTAATTTTAAACAGCAGCTGTAACTCCTCCATCAATGACAAACTCAGATCCAGTTGAATATCTTGCTTCATCGGAAGCTAAGAATACAACTAAATTAGAAACTTCTTTAGGCTGAGCCACTCGGCGCATAGGAATAGTTTCTTTAAATTTATCAACCGCTTCCTTAACACCCGGTTGTTCTAACATTGGTGTGTGTACTACACCAGGATGGACAGAATTAACGGTTATATTATATGGAGATAACTCTCTCGCTGCTGATTTCGTCATTCCTCTAACCGCAAACTTAGTGTCTGTATATCCGATCGCCCCACCTACTAAACCATTCATAGAAGAAATGTTAATTATAGAACCATACTTTTGTTGCTTCATAATAGGTGTTACGGCTTTAATACCTAAAAAGACGGAAACTTGGTTGATATTCACAATTTTCATGTAATCGTCTAATGAAACATCTTCAATTTTCATATTATAAGTGATACCTGCATTATTAACGAGCGAGTCTATCCTGCCCCATTTATCCATTGTCGCATCAATTACCTTTTTCCAGTCACTTTCCTTGGTCACATCTTGTTTAACAAATAGAACATTTTGACCAAGTTCTTTAGCAACTTCATTCCCTTTTTCTTCATTAATATCAGTAATGACAACCTTAGCTCCTTCAGCTAAAGCGACCTCTGCATGCACTTTCCCCATCCCTTGAGCGCCGCCAGTAATAATTAAAACTTTACCTTCTAATCTTTCCATTTTGTTTCCTCCTAATATAATTTAATACTTCCTCCATCGACCATAAATGTTTGACCTGTGATGTAACGTGATTCATCACTTGCTAGAAAAACTGCGACTGGTGCGATATCTTTGTCAATATCACCAAATTTTTGGAGTGGAATACCTTGAACGACTTTTTCATAATATTCAGGGTTTTCAGCACGCCAAGCATCGACACCTTCAGAATAGGCTATAGGTGAAATGACATTCACATTGATACCATCTTTACCAAACTCATTCGCCATCACACGCGAAATCCCACGAATCGCTTCTTTGGCTGCTACATAAGCCCCTTGATGGTTATCACCCTTAATGGCTGCTCCTGAACCAAAATTAATGATATTTCCTTTAGTCTTTTTAAGATATGGAATAGCTAGTTGGCTCAAGAAAAAGGTAGCATAGAAACCAGACTCCATTGATAGAGCTAAATCTTCTTCTGTAATATCTAAGAAGCTCTTCATCCTTGAAGCATGAGCATTATTGACCAACACATCGATTTGATGATAGCGGTCAACAACCCCTTGAATGCACGTTTCTAAGGCTGATTTTTTAGTCAAATCAGTCTTGATAAAGAAGGTATTATATCCCTCCTCATTTAGAGAACGGCTTAAAGCCTCGCCTTTTTCTTGATTAAGATCGACGATTGCTACTTTTGCCCCTTCTCTAGCATAGGCGCGGACAATGGCTGAACCAATTCCACCAGCCCCGCCTGTTACTATTGCCACTTTATCTTTTAAGCGCTCCATTCTATTTCCCCCTTATAATTTATTTTTGAATCTGTAACATCTGCATATTTTAATCATACGCCACTTTAAGAAAATTGGCTAATAAAGCGACTCGTAAAAACGTCCTTAGGGTTGCTATAAATACATTTGTTAAAATTTTAAACAGTTAGGATAAAAAAATTTTAATCCTTTATATTTAAATTCCGTATAGGGCGGGTCATTCAGTTGAAGCATATCTTCTTGAAGCATTTCCTGTAATAAAGTGTTGATATATAAGTCACCGATCTCTGTAAGTTCTATAAAAGCTTGCAATTCTTTTTTAAAAGCATCTTGATAGCTATTCGGATCTTTTAAATAACTGATTACAAAATCTTTTTCTTCACGACTATATTCCATTTAACCCCCTCCTTCTCTATTAAAAGCATCCTCTTATCCATATTCGGTGGCAAACCAGACGGCTTATAAAAAACCTCCTGCTGATACAGGAAGTTTAAATAAGTCGCCCACTTAATCTTCATAAGATTTAAAGGGATCGTTTGAATTAGGTAATCGGTCTGGTGTAATGGTTAAGCCCATTTCTCTTTGTTCATGATTCAATTCTTTGATGAGGGATAAAATAACTAAAATAAGAATGAAAACAAAGGGTAAGGAAACGATTATTAAGACATTTTGAATAGCTAGTAAACCGCCAGACAATAGTAAGACAACCGCAATAATTGAAAGTGTAAATCCCCAAGTAATCTTAGTTCTATTATTAGGCTTGATATTACCTTCTTCCGACAACATGGCCAAAACAAAAGTCGCTGAGTCCGCTGACGTAATAAAAAATGAGACAACAAGAATAATCGCCACTAAAGAAAGAAGGCCGCTTAAAGGATAATAGTTAAAGGTTGCAAATAGCAACTGTTCGGGTTCAAAAGCTGTTAAGTCGGCTATATTCATTTGAACATTGGCTGCTAAAGTTCCAAAAGTAGAGAACCAAATAAAACTTAATAGCGTAGGAAGTAGAAGTACCACCGTTAAAAACTCACGTATGGTGCGTCCGCGCGAAATACGGGCTATAAAAATCCCCACGAAGGGCGACCATGAAGTCCACCATGCCCAATAAAACAAAGTCCAAGTATTAATCCACTCCCTCTTATCCCTATCAAAAGCGGCTGATCGAAAACTCATTTCAATAAAATTTTGTAAATAATTACCCAATGATTCTGTAAATGTGTTTAAAACACCGACAGTCGGGCCTACAATAGCGACAATGGCTAATAGACAGCCCGCTAAAAGCAGGTTTAAATTGGAAAGAATTTTAACCCCTTTTCCTAACCCTGAAATAGCAGAAAGTATAAATAAGATCGTTGTGATAATTATAATAATAATTTGGACACTATTAGAAATAGAGATATTAAACAAATAATTTAACCCACCATTAATTTGGGCTGCGCCAAAACCAATAGTAGTTGCGACCCCAATAACAGTGGCAACAATCGTTATTGTATCCACTACTGTTCCGATCCAGCCCGTTGCTTTATTTCCTAGTAAAGGTTTTAAAGTATGAGATAATAGGTAGTTTTCTTGCTTACGAAAACCAAAGTAAGCTAGGGCAAGTGCTACCACACCATAGATCGCCCAACCATGTATCCCCCAATGGAAAAAAGTAAAGCGAAAGGCATCCGCTAACGCTTCTTGACTTCCTGCTGGAGCAATCGGAGTCGAAATAGCAAAGTGTGACAAAGGTTCTGCCGCTCCGTAAAAAACAAGCCCAATTCCCATACCAGCGGAAAACATCATAGCTACCCAAGAAGTGGTCGAATATTCAGGTTTTGAGTCGGGTTCTCCTAAGCGAATCTGGCCTAAGGGACTAAGTATGAAATAAATACAAACTAATAATATTAGTGGAATGAGTAGAAGATAAAGCCAACCAAAATTGTTTGCCACCTGATCTTTTAAAATTTGTGTTCCAACACTTAATTCATTAGGAATAAAAATACCTAAAATAACTAATAAAAATGACGTTATAAGCGATGCATGATATACTGAAATTTCTTTTAACTTTTTCAAATTATTCCTCCTAAATTCATTTTAAAACAGGGCTTTTATACTATCAAAATTGACTTTGTTTGTAAAATTTACCCATTTTTCATCGTAAGACTTGTTGTTTTTGACAAGATTTTATATAGTTAATATTTATAAGTATTCAATAGAAAGGATGCCCTTATGACCAAAAAAATTATTGGTAAAATTACTAGTGCTTATTTTATCTTCACCATACTGACCACACTTTTTGTCCATTTAGGTTTAGAAATTAAAAAAAATGAATTGGTAACTTTCGATACTCCCATTCAAAGCTGGGTACGCGACCTTCAAAATCCCTTGATGGACAAAATCATGCTCTTTATTACCCACTCTTCAAGTGCCATACCAGTCTTAATTTTTTTCGCCATCATCCTTTTAATGCTTTTTAAAAAAAGAGCCTTTAATAAAATGCACTTCCTATTGATAGCTATTCCGGGAACTTTGGTTATTAATACAATTCTAAAGTTGATTTTCCAAAGAGACCGACCAGATTTGCTCAATCTTTTAGTTGAAGAAAACTTTTATTCTTTCCCATCTGGTCATGCTATGATTAGTTCTACCGCTGTCTTTGCCATAATGGTCTTATGTTGGCGTAGCAAGCACTTTTATAAAATTTTAACTTTAGGTTTAATTTATACTTTTCTAGTTGGTTATTCCCGCGTTTATCTAGGAGTACATTTCCCTTCGGATATTATAGGCGGCTGGATGATTAGTTTCGCTTGGGTGGTCTTAGCTCAAAAATTAATTTTAAACAAGAATGTGATTGAATAAAAAAGCCAGCTCAATTGTACTGACCCCTTAAACCCGAACAAGGTTTTAGGGGGTCGGTACATTGAGCAGGACTCTTTTTTTAATTAGCTTAAAATCTTAAAGATAAACACGTTAAGCTACCGTCAATTTTCTTAAATTCATCAGTATTTACTACTTTTACAGGATAACCTAAACTTTCAATATGTGCTTGTGTTTTAGGGTGACCTTCAGGAACCAGCACCGTCCCATTGATATAAAGACTGTTGATGGCATAGAGTTCTTCCGCTTCAACCACATATCGCTTATATTTTTGGAAATCCTCGACCTTATTCATCACCGAACTAACTAACATATTGTTATTTTCTAAATAAATAACAAAGTCTTTTAAGTGCAGTCCTTCTGTGACCGGCACCGTTGAAGAAGTATAGCCAAACTGGCGCACAATTTGGTCAAATTGTTTAGCCCCTTCTTGATTAGTTCGATCGGATAAGCCCACATAAAAATGCTTATCTACTAGCATCACATCTCCACCCTCCATAGTTCCGGGTGCCTCAATGTAAAAGATTTGATCTTCTTTATAGAAATCCTTAAGTACTTTTTTCATTTCATATTTTTCTCCATTACGCGATTCTTTGGGTGAATTAGTCACAATCGCAAACTCTGCCATAACCACAGCTGGATCTTCAACAAAACAAGAATCAGGGTATTCTTCTAAAGGCTCTAAAGCAGTGACTTTTACTCCTAATTCTTCCAATGCTTTGACATAGTTAGCGTGTTGCACCAAGGCATCTTCATAAACTGGTTGCTCTTTAGAGAACATTCCAGTCGTAATACCTTCTAACATTGATTGACTAGGTGTTCTAACGATGGCATGCGAAAATTTTAACATGTAATTCCTCCTGTTTTTTTAGTTATTGATGTGTTGGCACTATTGTATTTATTCAAGGACTTGTATTTATTTTATTTGTTCAATTAATTTGTTATCAATACTTAACAAATCAATTAGGACAATGTCTTCATGTTTGATTTCGTATAACTGATTTTCAGTCAAATCATCGATTGTTGAAGAAGAAAGAACAAATGATTCCTTGGTTTTTTCTATAATCCTACCTTGAAGTATAAAATCATTCTCGGTAGTTATAATTGATACTTGTTTATTCACTAAGATAGGCTCATTGATTGGGTCTTTTCCTTGAAATTGTTGTTCATAATCTTTGGTCAGTGAATATGGGTCGTAAAGATTAATTGATTTATTATAATCAATTATTTTTTTAAAATTTTTAAGATAGCAAGTTGAAGAAACGATATTGGATATAAATGCATTTTTCCTATATTGAAAACTCTCAATCATTCCATATTCATTAATTGAAATTAGAGTTGAGAAGTCGTCTTCAATTGCAATTAAGTATCCAAGTGAAAAATATTCTTCATTTTTGTTACTAAATTCAGAATAAATTTCTACTAATTGATTTGTTTTTAAAGTTAATTCTAATTCATTCATATAAATCAGCTCCTTAATTAGATTGCTAAATTCTCATGAAATTCACTCCCTTTTTTTAGTGTTTATAGGTGGGGTTAGTGAATGTCCGTTTGTAATCTTTCTATTATTTAGGCTTTTTAGTAAAACTTTGTAACCTATTGTCCTCCTATAAAATGAAAAAGTTCCAGCATAGGCTTTGGTTCTAGTAGGATACACTATTCCTCCAAAAACAAAGTGATGGTTTTCTAACAATGCATTATAATTCATAGCTTATCTCTTCAAATAAATCAGCTTGTTCCACTCCTGCTTTTGTCTTTTCATGCTCCTTTCTTTCAATAGATAATCTTTCAACTTTTTTCTCTAGACTCTTCCATTAATAAGTTGAACTGTCTTACACTTTCCTCTCGGAATATAGGAAGGGCAGATTATTTATCGATATATTTTACATTTCCACTGAAACTTTGCTTTAATCGAAAGGCTTCTCCTAAACGTTCACTATAGTCGAAAATGCTAATAGGTGTGTGTCTAATCGCATGCTTGATAGATAGTCTCCCAATTTTTATTTGTTCAATTTAAAGCTTTATTAAGCATCGGTATATTTAATTGGTTAAAAAGCTAGTGTCTTAAAACTATCCACCTGCAAGATGTTTGTATTTTCTTTTAATCGTTTAAGTATTGATTTATTGCCGATACCATTTAGCTCTTTGAACGATAAAATCAGCTTTGCAATCGCTCGATTCATTTTTTCCAATATTTTCACTCCAATTGATTTGTCTCATTAATTTTATCAAAAAAACGCTTTAAAGTCTTAGCTATTCATAGTTAATATTTAGAGAATCTAACTTCGGAATGACCGATATAAAAGACGCTCCTGCTGCTTAAACTCTATTTTTTTGACTTACAAGCTATGAGGAGTAAAACGAAGCCATAGATAGACAACCGTCTATATAGGAGAATGTAAATGAATTGAGAAGAACTTAGTTTATTACTAAAAGCAATCGCCGATCCTAATCGTCTCAAGATCTTAGAACTTATTTCATGTCAGGGAAAGAGAGCTAGTGAACAAACCACGACCTATTGCTGGCATTGAGAATTTAAAAGTAGCTAATTTCAGTCCTGAAATTTCCCCTTCAAAGGTAAATTGATTAGGATTAGAAACGAAGCCTCCTAACTGTTGGCTCCATTAAACATTACGCCTAAAAAAGAGTGCCCTTCACTGATTAAAATTACCCTTTAACCGGTTAAGATTCCATTGTTTTTAATAACTCATAATTGCTTGACTTCCTCATCCGTTAAAGTAACTCCTTTGCCCATCTTATCATGATCAGGTAAACAATCTCCAAGGCCCTATTTAGCAGGACACTTATTCCATGAAAGAAGATTGAATTCTTTAGACCATCCTTTATTAGCGGAAAGACTCCCAATGGTTTCAATATTTTTGTAAGTAATAGCTGCCCTTTTAAAGTAGTCTTATTTTTAAACGAATAGCCACCCTCTGTTTCTATCCATCTTATAGTCTTCATTACCGTCATTATTATCACTAATCCTTCCAGTTTAATTTACCATAAGCCTCGATGACTAAAAACTATTATAATCAAAAGCACTTATCTCTAAGAGACAAGTGCTTGATCGTATTACGGATATTCTTTTGCTTTTAAATTTCTTTCTAAATGGGTTTCTTTCACAAGAATTATTCATCTATAGTGAGTAGTGAAACCTGAGCTGAAATTTCTTTCTAAGTACTGCTTGCCATAATCCGTCATATATAACAAAAAAATTATGCAAAGATTGGCTTTTAATGATTATTTCCATTTTAGCAGTAACATTTAGCTTTTTAGTAGAGACGTAACCATTCTTGTAATATAGATAAACTCTTAAAGAATTGGGTTGCCTTCTCCTCCCTCCACCATTGGTTAATTGGCACTAAAAATTAAATCAATTCCGTTTGCTTAAAAGCTTTTATTTCTTGGACCATCATGGCTAAAGCAATAAGAATTACAATCAAATCAACTAGTGCTTCTGCCCACCAAACAGCCCCACTTCCAAACATTCCAGGTAAGATAAGCAAAGCTGGTACGAATAAAATAAGTTGTCTTAACAGAACAATAATCCCAGCTTTTTTACCATTGCCAATCGATTGGAAAAATGTGATTGCCATATTCATAGCTGCATAAAGTATATATACTGAGAAAAACAGTCTAAAATGCCCCACTCCACGTTGGATAATTTCTTCGCTCACATTAAATAAACCAAATATTCTTGCAGGGAAAAATTGTGCCGGTAGGTAGAACACTAAAGATAATATAGTACCTGATAGGATAAAAATCTTCATCGTTTCTTTAACTCTTGCATACTGCTTCGCTCCAAAATTAGCCCCTATAATAGGTTGAAGGGCTTGACTCATACCCCAAAGTGGAATAAATGAGAAGCCATAAAACCTCAAGGTCGCAGCCATTAGTGTTGCCCACTCATCACTTCCATATTGAAAGGCTTGTCGATATAACAAGCTTTGTTGAACCATAAATAAAATCTGCATGAGCATAGCTGAAATACCTACCCCCACCATTTCTTTAGAAAGTTCATTAGCCTTTTTGATTTTTCCTATCTTTACAACATCACTCTTATAACGGAAATAATACAAGGTAAACCCTGCTTGAACGGATTGAGCCAAGATTGTAGCTAAGGCTGCTCCTTCTATTCCATATTCTCCCATCGCAATCATGAAAATAGGGTCAAGAATTATATTGAGAATTGCTCCAAGCCCCATTATCAGCATAGCCTTTTTTACTTGGCCTTCGCCTCGCATGACCATATTAGATGATTGAACATAATTGATAAAAAATGACCCTGCGAAAATAATTCTCACGTATCGAAGACCTAGCTCTTTGATTGCTCCACTTGCTCCTAATAAATCTAAAAAATAAGGAGATAAAAAGATTCCAAATACTGTAATCAAAAGTGATAATACAATTACCCAATAAACTAAGTTCCCCATTATCTTATCGATTTTCTCCTGATCACCTTCTCCTAAGGCTCTTGATAAAATAGAAGCACTCCCTATTCCAATCAATGTCGATACGCCATTATTTACAAAAGTAATCGGCGCAGAAACAGAGCAAGCCGTCATGGCAGCTTCTCCTAAAATATTTCCAGCAAAAATTCCATCCATCAAAGGAAACAGTCCGATAACGAGCATACCGAGTACAGCTGGAACAGCCTGATGAAACATAAGTCGAACAAGATTATCCGTTAAAAGTCTTTCTTTCATTGTTTTTTCCATTTTGTTTTCTCCCTTCTTTGAAAAGTGCTACAAACATTTTTTCTATAATTTCTTTATTTTTTTTAAAATTATCTCTAGCTTCTAAAATATCTGCCCCTAAAATCATTGAATTAATAAAATCTGTCACAAAATCATAGAGTGCATCATTCAATAAAAATTTTGGAACATTCCTTTGAAGCTGACTAAATTCTTCCCTACTTTGTGCTTTTAACTGGTTAAAGATACTATTGAGCTTTTTGCTTCTCTTTTTTTCAATTAAAAATTGGACATAAATTTCCATATATAAATTATCATCCAGTATTTTTTCGACAAGTTGTTTTGCTATAAACTCTATTTCATACCCTTGCTTGAACTCACTTAAGTTGGATTTGATTACTTCATTTCTATAATGTATCCCATCAACCATTAGGTCATGAAGAATATCAATGGTGCTTTTATAATAATGATAGAAGCCTCCTTTAGACATGGTCGTTTCGTTAATAATATCTTCCATCGTAGTATTAGCGAACCCTTTACTAACAAATACTTTTCTGGCTGCTTCTTTAATTTCATTTTTTCTTTCTTCTGGCTTTAATCGCCTAGCCGAGCACATGCAACCCCCCCTTTTTTATATACCGACGGTATCGTCGATAATAGTTTATTATTCTTACTTTAGAGAGTCAAGAGTTTTTATAAAAAAGAATGCTCTAAATTTTACCCCCGTGCAAATCTCGTTCCATACAACGAAGTAAGAAAATATTAAATAGTTTACGTCTAAATTTTTTAACGGCTTCTGAGACACTTATTAGTCGTGTCCCTTAGAGTGCGTCCTTTAATTCATTCATTGAAACAATATGGGTTGTTAAAATAGGTTGAAATACAGCTTCCTTCGTTTTTAATCGGTAGGATTATAACGCTTGAGTAAGTTTGAGACGTTTCACTTTTTTAAGCTCCTAATTGAATTGCGAATTAGGGGCTTTAGATAATGCAAAAACTCATTAAACCTTTCTTCTTGACAAACTAAAAAAAATTAATATAATAATGTGTGTAAACGGTTACACATGGAGGTGTGAAGTTTTTGGTAACAATTCGTGATGTGGCAAATGAAGCAGGCGTTTCAGTCGCAACTGTTTCGCGCCTGATGAATAACAGTGGTTATGTGAGCGAACAATCCAAACAAAAGATTCTTTCGGCGATTAAAAAATTAGATTATATCCCTAATGAAATTGCTAGATCTTTAAATAAACAGTCGATGAAAATTCTTGGTTTATTGGTTCCGGATATTACTAACCCTTATTTTCCTTCTTTAATCAAGGGAGTCGAACAATGTGCCTTGCAACACGGCTATATGCTTTTATTAGGCAATACCGAAGGCCAAGAAACGATTGGTGAGAACTATCTTAATTTTTTTAAACAATATAAAGTCGCTGGATTAATCAAAATTGATGGGACTCATCTAGACACACCTGAGGACGTTCCAACCGTCTCATTAGACCGGATGAATGATCAAGACCAGTTTGCAGTAATCTCTGATGATTTTTATGGCGGAGAACTCATTGGACAAACTATTCTTGAAACTAATTATGGCTCTATTTTGATTATGACGGGTCCAATGGATATTCAAGTGTCTAAAATGCGTTTACAAGGAATACAGTCTGTATTTGATCAATATAAAATCGACTATCAGATATATTCTACTCCGTCCTTCCAGACAGAATTTGCAGATCAAGTTGCCAAGGAGATTATTCGTGACTATCCCAATATTGATACGGTGATTGCTCCTAATGATATCTATGCTTTAGCCCTTATCCAAGCTTGGAATCAATTAGGTTCTATTATCCCAGAAGATGTCCAAATCATTGGGTATGATGGAATTGTCTTTGGAGCCTATGCCCATCCGAGTTTAACTACCATTGAACAACCGGCTTATAAAATAGGTTATCAGGGAACAGAATTGTTACTAGCCATTATTAACCAACAAATAGATCCTGAAATGTCTAAAATCATCCAAGTCAAACCGCGATTATTAAAAAGAAATTCTTTAAGGGAGGTAAAATAATGGTAAAAATTGCAGTCATTGGAAGTATATCTACTGATTTTGTGGTGACTTCTAAACGAAGACCCCAAGCTGGAGAGACTATTTTTGGGGAATACTTTGAAACTTATTTTGGTGGCAAAGGAGCTAATCAAGCCGTTGCAACCAGCCGACTGGGTGCAGAAACTTATATGTTAGGAGCAGTGGGAGCTGATAAATTTGGTGAAAGTTTAATAGCCAATTTGCAAAATAATCGGATTGAAGTTTCACACATTAAAACAAAGAAGCAGCTTCCTTCAGGTTCTGCCATTATTAATGTTGTTGAAGGCGAAAATACGATCATTTATGTAGCGGGAGCTAATGATGCTTATTCAAGCGAACAAGTTCTAAAAGAGCAAGCATTTCTCACTACCTGTGATTTAATTCTAATCCAAAATGAAAGTCCCATCGAAACGGTTGAAACCCTTATACAACAAATGGCTGATGCCTCTTGTCAAATAATATATAACCCTGCGCCCGCTCGCTCATTTAATCCACAATTGATGGCAGCTATCGATTACATCACACCTAATGAACATGAATTTCGCTTAATGTTCCCAGATCAAGAAATGGCAGAAGTTCTGGCTCAATATCCGAACAAAATGATTGTAACCTTAGGAGCTCAAGGGGCCGTCTTTCATAATGGACATGAACTTATTGAAGTCCCTTCCTATAAAGTTGATCAAATTGTAGATACTACTGGGGCTGGTGATACATTCAATGGTGCGCTCGCCTTTGCTATTGGCAACCAGTTCGAACTCGAAGAAGCAATTCGTTTTGCCAACTTAGCCGCCGCGCTATCAATCGGAAAAGAAGGGGCTCAAAAAGGAATGCCTACTATCAAACAAATGAAGGAGAGTGTATATTTTGAAAAAACATGGGATATTAAATAGTCATATCTCCAAAGTTTTATCCGATATGGGCCATACTGATCAACTAACAATTGCAGATTGTGGTCTTCCTATCACAACGCATGTAGAAAAAATTGATTTAGCTATTCGCTTAGGTGAGCCTGATTTTATCAGTGTTTTAAAAACAGTAATGAGTGATATGAAAATTGAACGGATTGTTCTCGCCGAAGAAATCAAACAATATAATCCGAATTTGCTAGCTGAAATCCAGCAATTTGTAAATCCACTTATTGAGATTCAATTTATAGATCATGACTCATTCAAGAAGCAGACCCATAAAAGCAAAGCGATCATAAGAACAGGTGAGGCGACTCCTTATGCAAATATTATTTTGCAATCAGGCGTCATTTTCTAGGGGGGAGTATTATGGAAATTCAAATGACTAATATCCATAAACAGTTTGCAGCCAACCAAGTCTTAAGAGGAGTAAACTTCGACTTAAGAAGTGGAGAAGTCCATTCACTAATGGGTGAAAATGGAGCTGGAAAATCAACTTTAATGAACATTTTAACCGGTCTATTATCAGCTGACCAAGGAAAGATTACCATTAATGGAAAAGAATCATTGTTTGATAATCCCAAAGATGCTGAAAATAATGGCGTTAGCTTTATTCATCAAGAATTGATAACTTGGCCAAAGATGACCGTCTTAGAAAACATGTTTATGGGGAAAGAGCTTACCAAATATGGCCTTTTCTGTGACCAAGCTACCATGAAATTAAAAGCTAAAACTATTTTGCAAGAATTAGGTATTCAGATTGATCTTGATGCCTTGATGGGAACACTCAGTATCGGTCAACAACAACTAATTGAAATTGCCAAAACACTGATGAACGATGCTTCTGTTATTATCATGGATGAACCGACAGCTGCTTTGTCAGACCATGAAATTGATACACTCTTTTCTATAATCCAAAAACTTAAGCAACAAGGAGTCGCAATTGTATACATCTCGCACCGCTTGAAGGAAATATTTCAAATAAGCGACCGTATCACTGTCATGCGCGATGGCATTTCGATTATGACTAAAGATGTTACCAACACGGATGAGAAAGAAATTGTTCGTGCAATGGTGGGTCGAGACATTGGGGATTACTATCCGAGTAAACGTTCAGAAGTTGGCCGTACACTTTTAGAAGTTAACAAGCTAACGGTGAGTGAAAAATTTGAGGATATCTCTTTCACTTTGAAACAAGGGGAAATACTCGGTGTGTCTGGACTGATGGGAGCAGGACGTACAGAAATTATGTCGGCTATCTTCGGCTTGCTTCCGATTGAGCGCGGAACTATTAAAATTAATAATCAGCCTGTGCTTCTCTCTTCACCACTTCATGCTATTAAACAAGGAATTGGTTACTTAACTGAAAACCGTAAAGAGGAAGGCCTTATTTTAGACTTTTCGATTAAAGAAAATATTGGAATCACTGCTTTTAAAGAATTTTCTAAAAACGGTTTAATTCACACCAAGGAAGAAGAAGATTTTGTGCAGTTACTCATCGAACGTTTGGCTATAAAGACAATGGATATGCATCTACCAGTGACTTCCCTATCTGGTGGGAATCAGCAAAAAGTGGTCTTAGCCAAATGGATTGCTGCTGGAACTCAAATTTTAATTTTGGATGAACCTACCCGTGGAGTGGATATCGGTGCTAAACGAGAAATATACTTGTTGATGCGTGAATTAACCGATCGAGGTGTTGGTATCATAATGGTATCAAGTGATTTACCTGAAATAATTGGAGTCAGTGACCGTGTACTTGTTATTCATGAAGGAAAACTGAATGGCTGTCTGTCCCATGAAGAATTATCGGAAGAACGCATCATGACTTTAGCTACAGGAGGAAAATAATGGATAAAGTTGAAAAGAAATCATCGAAAAAGCAATTTGATTTAAGAAGATTAGGTCCAGTATTGGCCTTAATTGTTTTGTTTGTTCTCGTTACCCTCTTAAATCCAAATTTTATTAAAATAAATAATTTACTTAATTTGCTTAGACAAGTCTCAATTAATGCCTTTATAGCATTCGGTATGACCTTTGTCATTATCACTGGGGGGATTGACTTGTCGGTCGGCTCTGTCTTAGCTTTGTCAAGCGCGATAGTCGCATACTTAATGATGTATGGTATGAGCCCTATACTTGCTGTTTTAATTGGGGTCTTACTTGGGGGACTTTTAGGAGCAATTAATGGATTAATTATAACTAAGGGGAAGGTTGTTCCATTTATTGCTACCCTTTCAACTATGACTATCTATCGCGGATTAACTTTGGTACTAACGGGAGGAAATCCTCTCACTAAATTTGAAGGGGGGCAATTTTTTGAATCCATTGGAAGGGGGTATTTATGGAAAATTCCAGTGCCGGTTCTTCTAATGTTGGTTGTTTTTGGCATTCTCTACATGCTTTTGCATCGCACAACATTTGGACGGAAAACTTTTTCCGTTGGAGGAAATGAAAAAGCGGCTTATATTGCTGGAATTAATAGTCATCGAGTTAAACTTATTGTCTACACTATCTCCGGGGCTTTGGCTGCCACTGCAGGTTTAATCTTAACTTCACGATTAAACTCAGCGCAACCAACTGCTGGAGTCGCTTATGAAATGGATGCCATCGCCGCTGTTGTCATTGGTGGTACAAGTATGGCTGGAGGTCATGGCCGCATCATTGGAACCTTAGTCGGCGCTTTAATCATTGGTACGTTGAATAATGGTTTAAACTTACTTGGAGTATCTAGTTTTTATCAACAAATTGTTCAAGGTATCGTTATATTAATCGCTGTTCTATTAGATCGAAAAGAAAAATAACTATATAAAAGGAGCATTCAAATGAAATCTATAAAAAAAATTACTATCGCCTTGTTCGCTATTTTACCACTTGTTCTATCAAGTTTAACTGCTAACCTACAGGTTAAGGCAGAAGAAGAATATACAATAGGTCTAGCAATTTCCACTACCAATAATCCCTTCTTCGTCGATTTACAAGAAGGTGTTGAAGAGGCTGCAAAAGAAATGGGAGCCACTGTTAAAATTGTTGACGCACAAGATGATGCAACAACACAGCTTAATGGACTGGATGACTTAATCACTCAAGGAGTAGATATTTTACTCATTAATCCCGTTGATTCCGATGCTATAGTCCCAGCTATTAAAAATGCTAATGAAGCAAAAATTCCTGTTATTACCATTGACAGAAACGCTGCAGAAGGTGAAGTTGTTTCATTAGTAGCCTCTAATAACTTAGATGGCGGTAAGATGGCTGCTGAATTCATTATTGAAAAGATTGGAAAAGGTGCGAAAGTTATTCAATTAGAAGGTGTTCTAGGCGCTTCTGCAACAAACGAAAGAGGGGAAGGTTTTGAAGAAGGAGCCAAAGATCAATTAGAGCTTATCGCTAGTCAATCTGCTAACTTTAACCGTTCAGAAGGATTAACTGTTATGGAAAATCTTCTTCAAGCACACCCTGATGTTCAAGCTGTCTTTGCTCAAAATGATGAAATGGCTTTAGGGGCTATTGAAGCTATTAAAGCTGCTGGTTTAGAAGAAGAAATTCTCGTGATAGGATTTGATGGCAATGACGATGGCTTGGAAGCGGTCAAAGAAGGTGAGTTGGCTGCAACGATCGCTCAACAACCTAAAGAAATGGGACATTTAGCGGTTGAAGCTGCCATCAATCATTTAAAAGGAGAAAAAGTTGAAGAATCCATTGCTTCTCCGTTAGAATTAGTAATTAAAGACACATTAGAAGAAAAATAATTCACTTTTCATTTAATAGTTTTAAGACCTCACGACACTTATTTAGTGCCCTGAGGTCTTCATTATTTTTTACCCTCTTATATTAGTATCTGTAGCATAATCCCTAAAATCATTTTCCACTAACTCATAGTCAACACTGGATTGGCTACAACCAAGTTGGTCGACCCATGAGTCATCGTTAATCCGCAACTTTTTAAACCCTAGTAGCTCATATACATGTTGGGCCCTAGTATTTTGAAGATTAACATCTAAAATAATTTTTTGATAGCCTTGATTAAATAATTCTTTAATCAATAAACTCAGAATAATTCGACCCAGGCCTTTATTGCGATAAATTGCTTCACAAATCTTTATATGTATTTCTGTGACTTGATTCCCCAAGTTATCATAAAACATTTCACCAATTGATTGACCTTGATACTCAATGAGTAGGAGCCGACCTTTTTCATCGGTATAATTTTCAATCTTATCTTCGATTTCTTCGACTGATTTGCCTAATCCATTGGGAAAACCCAAATATTTCATTAGTTCCCCATCATTCCACCATTGACAGAGTTTGGCAGCATCTGCTATTTCTGCATCACGTATCCATAAATTTTTATACCTTACTTTCATAGAAATCCCCCATTTTAATACAGGGCTGCTTTATATTAAACAGGCATTACAATTGATATTCAGGTTTAACTAGGATAAGGCAAAGTAAATCTACCAGCTTTTTTAAGAGAAAGCGAATACTGGATTATTCCTTTTATCTTTTAAAACCTGACATACTTCTTAAAATTATGCCAGTCGTTGTCAAATTATGTAGGATTGATAGGGAACTTGGTGATAATAAATCAAAAACACCTAATAAAATGAGCCCACTATTAATCGCAATGGTTTGTTTAACATTTTTCTTTATTCTTTTATCTAATAAATGGCTAATTTCAGCCAATTCCATTAGACTTTCTAATTGATTATTTGATAAAACAAGATCACTTGTTTGTTTGCAAATATCAGCAGCATCATTCATAACTGCCCCTATGTCTGCAAGCGATAGTGCAGCAGAATCATTGAGCCCATCTCCAAGCATCATGACTTTTTTACCTGAACGTTTTTGTTCTTCAATGAACTGATATTTATCATTTGGTGACACTTCTGTTTGTAAATATTGAACGGATATATTATTCATAAGATTTTGAGTTCGCTCTTTGGTATCACCAGTAAGAAGCGCAACTTCTTTGCCCTTACTTTGTAACCATTGAATGACTTTGGCCGCTTGCGGACGAAGCGGGGTATCAATTAGAAAAAGACCAATTAATCTTCCGTTGTAACCAAGATAGAGTAGGTTGTATTGCTGTTCATAGTTATTAATAACGGCTTTTTGTTCTTCAGAAATAGCAATTTTTTTATCCGTCATTAAAAGATAACTACCAATGACTACTTCTTTTCCATCAATGGTTGATAAGATCCCGCGCGACGCAATATGATGGAGCTTTCCATGCATTTCATCATGGACAATAGCTTTTTCTTGGGCTTCGTTCACTACGGCTTTAGCCAATGGATGATGAATGTGTTCTTCTAAGCAAGCGCCCATTCGTAAAACATCTTCAGTTTCATAATCATCAAAAGAGACGGTTTTATAAACCTTAGGATCGGATACAGTTAAAGTCCCGGTTTTATCAAAGACAAACAGATCGATGTCATTATACTTTTCCACGACATCCATACTTTTAATTAATATTTCTTTCTCAACTGCTTCTTTAATTGCCGTTAAGTAAGAAATAGGAACCGAAAGCTTCAAAGCACAAGAGAAATCAACTAATAGAAACGATAGGGCTCTTCGCAAGGATCCAGTGAATAAATAGGTAAGAATGACACCTAAAAAATTGTACTTAACCAGATTGTCAGCTAGAGCAATATATTTAGTTTGTTGAGTGCCTTTTTGATTTTCTGATTGACGCATTAGAGACATCAATTCGTGGATACGGTAATTTAACGTGGTATTTGTAACGCGAATAGATAATTCTCCCGATTCGATCACTGTATTTGAAAAGACTTGATCTTCTTCTTGCTTAAGGATAGGGAAAAATTCTCCGGTAAGCGAACTTTCATTGACCATGGCTGAGCCAGCATCCACTACCCCGTCAAATAAAATTTCCTTTCCTTCAGACACGATTATAATGTCATTCAACTGAACTTCTTTAGCATTACGCTCAAGCTTATTCCCTTGACTGTCTAACAACCATACCATTTTAGTAGGATCTTTCATACTGCTTTCCAAATCTGCAATTGACTTTTTATTGGTCCAGTCATTTAATTGATCACCCAATCCCATGATAAACATAATGGAACTAGCGGTTTTAGGCTGTCCAATCAATATGGCAGTTAAAATAGCAGCGCCATCTAAAACTTCCATATTTATATCCTGCGATACTAACGATTGAAGCGCTTTTTCTATATATTTAGTGGATAAATAAAGGGTATAGAGATACTGAATAGGTTGAGGTAGAAATAGACGTCTCAGCACAAACAGGCTCAGTTCCTTCGAAACAATCGCATAAGGCGTCTTTTCTTTGCGATAGGGCTCTTGTAAACATCTAATGACTTGATCTTCAGTCAAACTATTTAAAAATTTGAGGGCGTGTGCCATCGAGTAATCTTTATGAACAAAGACAGCCATTGTCCTTTCATCATGATAGAAAACTATTTTTTGAATAGCTGGTTGGAGTTGAGCCTCCTCCTTAATCATTTCTCTAACGGATAACGTTAGTAAAAAAGAACACTTAACTCTTACTCGACTTTTGTTTTGATGACAAATTTTAAACTTCATTAGCGCCTGCTATATCCTCAATGCTATCGGCTTGCTCTTGCTGTTTTTGGGCAAGATAAATTTCTTGAGCATCTGACAAAACGTCATCGGTATGTTGTTTAATTGTTGATACATTCGCATCAAGCTCATCTTTTAATTGGTAAGATTTTGCGATTACATGAGCATAAGTTTCTTTAGCTTTTTTACTCGTTAAAACTTTTAACCCTAGTGTTCCAAATAGAGCTCCTCCGAGGAATAAACCAGATGATTTGCTGATTTTTGTGGCCTTTTTTAAATTCTTTAACATTTTAAATCCTTCTTTCTATTTATATTTAAATAATTATAGCACTGATAAAAGTAAGTTTCAATTAATGGGTCCAAGGCTCAATTCTTATCGTGTCCACAAGTGATAATGTTTGCTTTTCGTTTTGAAAAAACTCGTTCCCATACGCTCTAATGTTAGACATAAATAATTGTTAAATCAAACAGATGCGCAATCATTTTATAGTAAATCAGCTTAGATTCAAATTGAGAAGTTAAAAATAGAATGACTTATCGAAAGAACCAGCCATTAATAGGAGCGTTATGATGACCTTGGGGCTTTTGATTCGATCTTTTAAATTATGGCCACTGCAATGGATGGGTGTGTTTTTCCTTAGATTAGGTAGTGACTTGTCCCTTAGTGGATTATTATTTTGTGGAGTAGTTTTAGCAAAACAGACCCATTCTTTGTTTAAATTCAAATAGATATACAGTTTAATTGTTAAGTACTGTTTCTTTCCTATTTTATTCACTTTTTATTTCGTTACGCTACCCTAAAATTGCAATTAGGCTTGCTGAAGTAAGCTTTGTCAATTGATCAATCTTTCACAAAAACACTTTTATTTCATTTGAATTTTTGCTAATTTTTTTTAATTCGAAAAAAATGGTTTCGTTTTCATAAAAATCATTGACTTGCTATACCCTTTTATCATACAATTTAGTTAAATAAAAATTTAGGAGGGGAAGAGATGAATTCTTTAGCCAGTTATTTTGTGAAAAATATCACTCATTTGAGTGATTTAATGTGGTCCAGTGTTCTTTTGTATATTCTTATAGCGGTCGGTATTTTTTATACTTTTTATCTTGGCTTTCCGCAATTTCGTTATTTTGGAACAGCGTTTAAAGAGACTTTTGGCGGCGTTTTTGGTAAAAAGGAAAAAGAAGAAGCCGGTACCATGTCTTCATTCCAAGCCCTAGCAACAGCCATTGCTGCTCAAGTCGGAACAGGTAATGTTGCTGGGATTGCTACAGCTATTATGGCAGGAGGACCTGGTGCTATTTTCTGGATGTGGATGTCTGCTTTTGCTGGCATGGCTACAATTTTTGGCGAGGCCGTTTTAGCTCAGAAATATCGTGAAGTGCGTGATGATAACTTTGTGGGAGGGCCTGCCTTTTATATCAGTAAAGGGATAAAACAAAAAACCTTAGGCAAATTCTTAGCCGGCTTCTTCTCAGTAGCAATTATTATTGGCTTAGGATTTATTGGGAACTTAGTGCAATCAAACTCGATATCTGCCGCTGTCAATGAGGCTACCGGTATTAACCCAATTATCGTTGGTGTTTTGATAGCAATTGCAGCTGCTTTAGTTTTTATGGGTGGTATGAAACGAATTGCTAACTTTGCCGAATTAGTTGTGCCATTCATGGCTGCTTTATATATTATCGGCGTCATCGTCGTAATGGTTCTCTATAAAGAACAAGTCGGTCCTGCTTTTAAATCGATTTTTGTGGAAGCTTTTAAACCTACATCTATGATGGGTGGAGCGATCGGTGTCACCGTTAAACAAGCCATTCGATACGGGGTCGCAAGGGGTCTCTTCTCAAACGAAGCAGGTATGGGTTCTACACCACATGCCCACGCAGTGGCCAACGTAAAACATCCTGCTGAACAAGGTTTAGTAGCGATTGTTGGTGTTGTCATTGATACGCTCGTTGTTGGAACCGCTACTGCAATGGTAATTCTCGTTACCGGCGCTCATGAAAAAGGGTTAGAGGGGGCTTTAGTCACGCAAGAAGCTTTTTCTTCCGCTTTTGGTACGTTAGGTACATCCTTTCTAGCTCTTTGTTTAACCTTTTTTGCCTTTACCACTATTGTAGGTTGGTACTATTTTGGAGAAACCAATATTCGTTACTTATTTGGTAAAAAAGGGCTTTTACCTTATCGTATTATCGTCATTTTCTTTATCGTTTTAGGATCATCACTCACTAAGAAAATCGACTTTGTTTGGACCATGTCAGACTTCTTTAACGGGCTGATGGTCTTTCCAAACATGATTGCTCTCCTTTTATTAGCGCCTCAAGCTAAACGGATTCTAGATAGCTATAAAGCGCATCAGCTCTATAATCGGGAGGATTTAAGTTAGTTTTATTAAAGTATAAAAAGGCCTCTGAAGTTGAATTCAAATCAACTTTAGGGGTCTTTAAATATAATCCAAATATCAATTCTTGTAATATTCGCAAACTATGTGTAATAAAAATCCCACTAATTTAAAAAATAGATAGGACCAGTTCTTTAAAAAAATAATTGAAAAACTCTAGCTCTCCTACTCTTTAGGATGCGGCTAGAGTTTTTAACGCGGTGCTGCCATTAAAGTTAAACCCTCACTATTTTCTCCAAGTATTTAGCAATCTAGGGAAAACATTTTAAGCTACTGATGATTTTCTTTACAAATAAATAGAATATATCCGTTATTTTACCATATGCATTTCTTCTAGTTGTGCCTCGATATTTTCTTGATCGACACCGGCTTGTAATAAAGTTGCAGCGGTATATGCTCCTTCTACGACTGGAACATCATATATTTTGATTGTTTTATCACTCATTTCCATAGCCATTTCTAGATTCATTTTTGCACTACCTAGATCATAAAAAGCCAATAAATTTTCAGCTGAGTTTTTATTGATGGCTGCTAAAGCGGTATCAAAGTTCGTCCCTATTTCGTTTTGATCAATACCACCTACTACTTGCACATCAACATCTGCTGCTGCTTGTTGAATCAAACGATGAATTCCTTCCGCAATCTCATGAACATGTGAAACAATCACAATTCCAGTTTTTTTCATTATTCTGCCTCCGCTTCTAGCATTGCGTGAAATAATAAGCCTGAGGAGTAAGCTCCTGGATCAATATGGCCAATAGATCGATCTCCCACATAAGAGGCTCGTCCTTTTTTAGCTTTTAATGGTTGCGTTGCTTCCACTGCTTCATCAATTAATTCGTGGGTTAATTGATGAGTCTCAACTGCTTCTACAACAGCTATCCATAAATCTACCATTGTTTTGTCGCCTTGTTCTGCTTTTCCACGCTTTTGAATCGTTTCTAACCCAGCTTTTAAAACACTTGCCCAGTCTTCAGCTGCTGATTCAGCTTTCATCATGCCCATAAAGGCTGACCCATATAGTGGCCCAGAGGCTCCACCGACTTTACTTAGCATATTTTTCATCATTAATTGAAGCAATTCATTCAACGTTTTTGGGTTTTCGTCTTCAATCGCTTTAATTACATGGGTCATGCCACGAGACATATTATTTCCATGGTCACTATCGCCAATAGGTGTGTCTAATTGTGTTAAATAGTCTTTTTCGTTTTGAATTTTTTCATTGAATAATTCCATCCAACGAATTCCAGTCTCTAGATTCATTTAAAAGATTCACCCTTTCATTTTATAAAATAATCTTACCAATTAATGGTATCAACTGGTGCTTCAATAGCTTTCAAATAGAATGCTTCATCTAAGCGAAGCAAAGTTAAGGATAAACCTTGCATATCTAACGAAGTCATTAAATTGCCTACTTTCGAAAACGCAATCGTCAGATTCTTTTCTTTCATTATCCTTTGCACATCATTTGCAAATACATATTGTTCCATTAATGGCGTTCCACCTAAACCATTCACGATTATTGCAAAGCGATCATTGGCTTTGGCATCAAACTCTTTTAGTAATTTTGTAAGTAATTCTTGGGATAAATCCTGTGAACTCTGCAATTTTTCTCGTCGATATCCCGGTTCGCCATGAATACCTACGCCATACTCGATTTCATCATCCGCTAAGGTAAAACTTGCTTCATCGCTCCCAGGCGTAGTGACCCCTGTTAATGCGACTCCAATCGTTTTTATATTTGGGATAAGATTTTCCGCTAATTTTTTAATCTCTTCAATGGTTTGCCCTTGTTCAGCAGCATGCCCTAATATTTTGTGAACAAAGACCGTTCCTGCAACGCCACGTTTTCCCTGGGTGTAGAGACTATCTTCGACAGCAATGTCATCATCAACTACGACACTCTCTACTTTTATTCCTTCCATCTCAGCTAATTCCTGAGCCATCTCAAAGTTCATAATATCCCCTGAATAGTTCTTTATAACGAGAAAGACACCTGCCCCCTCATCCGCTTCTTTAATTGCTTGTAAAATTTGATCGGGCGTTGGAGAAGTAAAGACTGCCCCACAAACAGCTGCTGATAACATTCCTCTTCCAACAAATCCAGCATGTGCAGGTTCATGTCCGCTTCCTCCACCAGAAATAATAGCCACTTTCCCGGTTTTTTCTAAAGTTCGTTGAATAATTCCTGTTTCAGGAATTCTTTTAAGCAATTTTGAATGACTTTGTACCATTCCATTAATCATCTCATCCACAATATTTTCTGGTTTATTTATTATTTTTTTAATCACGCTAGATTCCTACCTTTTTAAATTTATTTTGCTTGTTTTCTTGCTTTATAATCGCGACCCATCGCATCCGCTGCAATAATTGCATTTGCAACGGCTTCTTCTGTGATTTCAAAAGGCATTGAATGAATGGATTCTTCTGGGATACATGCTTTTTTAGCTACTTTTAGAATTTCTTGGTAATTAACTTCTTCGACATCTAAGTCCGCTAGAGATACTGGTAACCCAACAGAAATATTAAAGTCTAATAATTCTTCGACTTCTGATTTTGGTGCGTCTTCGAGCACTAATTGAACAAAGGTTGTAAAAGCAACTTGTTCCCCATGGTAATAATTTCCTGGTCCTTCTAAAACAGTTAAGCCGTTGTATATTGCATGAGCAGCTGCTAATCCTCCCGATTCAAAGCCTAAGCCAGATAATAAGGTGTTTGCTTCTACGATATCTTCTAAAGCTTGTGTAACAACGTTCTGATCAGCCGCAATTTTTGCATCGTATCCTTTTTCTAGAACCACTTTTAAACTTTTTTCAGCTAGTGTCATGGCTGCAATTGTTCCTTTAGCAGGTCCTGTAGCCCCAGTACGATAACCATTTGGCAAACCAGCATTCACATTTGAATTGGATTGACGAGTCGCTCGAGCTTCATAATAAGTTGCCAAAGTATCGCCCATACCAGCTACTAGGAATCGACTCGGTGCCTGTGCAATAACGGTAGTATCCATCAAAACAACATCTGGGTTTTTGCTAAAGTAAGCATAATCATCAAATTGATGATCGGCCGTATATAAGACAGCAGAGTGACTAGTCGGCGCATCTTGCGCTGCAATCGTCGGGCAAATAATAATATTCTGTCCTTCCGCTACAACTTTGGACGTATCGATTGCTTTTCCTCCCCCCAATCCTACAATAACATCAGTGCCTTTTTCTTTTGCTAATTTTTTCAATCGTTCGACTTCTTCGCGTGTGGCTTCGCCACCAAAATCTCCTCGATGTAATTGAACCTTATAGGTTTCAGCTGTTTGATCCAGTTTGTCTTGTACACGATCAATATCTGCTTTATTTCCTATAACGAGGGCAGATTCACCTAAAGACTGAATATAAAATCCTAAATTCAATAATTCATCTTCACCTTGTACATACTTACTTGGACTAATAAATGCTTTTCTCATTCTTATTCCTCCTGTATCTTTTAAGCTTCTTCTTCTCCACTAAATTAATGGTAACAAGTAAGCGCTATCAATTCAACAGACAAAAACCTTCGTCTGTCCGTTTGGTTTCAGATTTGCTCTGTCGTATACTGATACTATCAAATACTGTTTTATTTTTAATAAAAGGAGTTTGCCTGGATGAAAGAAAAAACAGATACACAAGAAATCATCGCTCAATCATTTCGAGAATTAACACTAAAAAAAGAAAGGGATAAAATTTCAATCACCGATATAATGAAACAAGCAGATTTTCGTCGTCAAACTTTCTATGATTATTTTGATGACAAATATGATTTAGTTACCTGGATTTTTTCGCATGAACTCTATCAATCCATTCAATCAATAATGGATTGGCAAAATTGGGAAGAAATCTTATGGCAACTATTAACTTATCTTGAATCAAACAATAAATATTATCGAAAAATCTTCCTCGATATAAAATTAGATTCTTTTAAAGAATATTTTATTTACTCCATTAAAAAAATAATCAAACAATTAGTAGATGATTATTTCAAAGAGCAGTTTCTTTCGTTAGAAAAAAAGCAAATGATTCAAACAGCTACAGATTTTTATAGCTATGGTCTCTCTGAAAGCCTCTATCATTGGGTCTTAGAAAATTGTGAACCAAATAGTAAACACTACCATGCGATGCTCGTAAAGCTTGTAAACTGTCGAAGCAAATCGAATGAACACACTACTATTTTATCAGGGAAAGGAAAGGATAAGTAATGGCAGAATATATATTATCAATTGATCAAGGAACAACGACGACACGTGCTTTTATTATTGATCGCAAAGGAAATTATATTGGAACTGCGAGTCGAAAATTCCAACAAATTATCCCACAAACTGGATGGGTAGAACACGATCCGAATGTTATTTGGGAAACTGTATGTCATGTTATTGAAGAAGTTATCCAAAAATCTGGGGTTAATTACTCTCAAATCAAAGCACTTGGACTAACGAATCAACGTGAAACAACTGTTGTTTGGAACAAGATAACAGGTGAGCCGATATATAATGCCATTGTTTGGAGTTCTAACCAATCATTAGCTACAATTAATCAATTGAAATCCAGTAAAAATGAAGAATATATCCATAAAACCACCGGACTGATTATGAGTCCCTATTTCTCAGCCAGTAAGATTCGTTGGATTCTAGATTATCATACTGGAGCGCAGGTTGATGCTGAAAAAGGAGCATTACTTTTTGGGACCATCGATAGTTGGATTGTTTGGAAATTAACTAAAGGAAAGTTACATATCACTGACCATACGAATGCTTCAAGAACCATGCTCTTTAATATTCATCGTTTAGAATGGGATGATGAATTGCTTAAGCTTTTTAATATTCCAAAAGCAATGTTACCCAATGTTTATCCCAGCTCTCATTACTATGGCGAAACAAGTTCTGAACTTTTCCATGGAGTAAAAATACCCATTACAGGGGTAGCTGGGAATCAACAGGCTTCTTTAGTTGGTCAACTTGCTTTTCAATCTGGACAAGTTAAAAGTACTTATGGTCAAGGGACATTTATTGTTATGAATACCGGGACTGAAGCCAAATTATCAAACAATCATTTACTGACAACCATTGCCTATTCGATCGATGGTCAAATTAATTATGCTTTAGAAGGGGCTGCTTTAATTTCTGGAAGTGCCATTGAATGGTTAAAAGACGGTTTAGAATTATTTGAAACGATTGAAGATTCAGAAAAGCTAGCTCTCATGGCAAATCCAAAGTCTTCCGTCTATTTTCTTCCAACTTTTAAAGGAATTGAAGCTCCTTATTGGGAAACGAATGTCAGAGGGGCTATTTTGGGCATGGATGACTATACGACTAAAAGGGAACTTGTCCTTGCTACTTTTGAATCTTTAGCTTACCAAGTCCATGACATTATTGATTTAATGGAATCAGATACTGGAATTGCACTGGATGTTTTACATGTTGATGGTGGCGTTGCTCAAAATAACTTACTCATCCAATTTCAAGCCGATATTCTTAATAAAACAGTTGAACGCGTTGAACGTTTAGAAACAACCGGTTTAGGTGCTGCATATCTGGCTGGATTAGCTGTAGGTTACTGGAAGGATTTAGATGAATTGAGAGCTTTAGTATCCGAGAACGAAGTTTTCCACCCAAACATGAGTCAAACCGATCGCTTTAAAAAACTGAATGGATGGCACAATGCGCTTAAAGCTGTTCGATATTATTCTCAGTTAACTCAAGATTTCTTTTAATAAAGAACACGAATGAATTTAAGTGGATTTCAAAAATAGCTAAGAAAAAGTTCTTAGCTATTTTTAGAAAGTTCTTAATCTTATGTAAAATACTTTATTATTATTTCTATCCTCTCCGACTGATTGAACACCTCTAAAATTTATGGTGTCGATGGAGCCATTCGATTCATTGACACCATTTTTTATTTTTTTAATAAAAAAGTCATGAATCGCTACCATTAAGTTTCCACAAATAAAGCTAGGAGCATTCACAAAACTCATTCTTATATACGAATGATTATGGAATTAATGTAGCGGTTATCTATATGCTGCATCAATTTCCAGAAATCTACTGATCACTAATAAAAAGTTCATCAACCATTGTATCTAAATGCTTTGCCATATTAAAAGCAAGTTGTAGACTCGGATCGTATTTGTTATTTTCAATTGCATTAATTGTTTGTCTGGTAACATTGCACTTATCCGCAAGTTGGGCTTGAGACCAACCCTTCTTAATTCTTAGTTCTTTGATTTTATTATTCATAGATTAACTGAACTTTCTAATTTTTAGTCTTAAATCTATTAAAAATATAATGCAGATTACTGCTAATTCAATTAACGGGTTAGAATGGTAATTGTTAAATCCAACATTATTTTGATAAATCATATACATTGATTCAAAAAACAATATCACAATCCCAATAATGAATGTCTCAGTCGATGCTTCATGTATAATTTTTTGCCTTCTTTCATCCCCTTGCTTAAACACTTCTAGCATCGTCCATATTATTGCTAAAATACACAGAATAAAAACAATTATAAATAACCATAAACCCCAAAAAGTATTTCCCATTTCCATTATTATCTCTCCTTATATGTAAAATTGTTTTGACATATATAGCTTAATTCATTTATCCAAAAATGTCAAATTGTTTTTACATTTATAGTTCGTTTAATAACTACCCATAGAGCAATCATCAAGCTAACTATAGCTAATAGTACAATAAAAGCATTATTGCTCTTATTTTCTTCTACTTTAACAAAGGTTTTTGTTTCTTCAATTTTCTGTTTCGGATTCTTTCTATCAGATGGTTTAGGTGACAATTCTGTAATCTCAGAGTTTTCTCCTAAGCGAATGTCACTTTCTAACTTATCAACCATGTCCCCATTTTCATTAACTTCTCGTCCAGCTAATAATTTCTTATTCAATTCTTCAATACTTAATTGATTCTTTGCTAATGCAGCAATATAACGATTCTTTCCAACAAAAATAGTAATGGTAGTTGGAGCTGAATCTGAGTATTTATTTTTGACAGTTAATTCATAAATACCTGGTTTATCATACGTGTTTTTTCCATTGCCTACTGTATTTGAACGTACACTACTTGAAACACTGCCGTCATCATTTTTAGTGATTTCTTTTCTTACAACATCTAAAGTTAAATACTTTGATTGAGTAAAATCAACCGTAAAACCGTTATCTGTATAGGCGCCATCCTTTAATTCAGCCCCAGATTCTATATCTCTTGGAAATGCCATTGTATTTCCATTTCTAATTGAGAAGGCAAAATTAATTTTATAATTAGTATAAGAAGGTAGAACATCCACCGATAAAATTTTTCGTGGATTGTTAATAATTTCATAATTCAAGGTAACTTCGTAGTCACCTTCTTGATAAATTTGAATTGGATAGAGGGGTTCTTTTTATGTCTAAATATTCAAAAGGATTTAAAATCAAATTAGTGAATGAATATCTTGATGGAACGACCGGTGGTCGTGATTTAATAGCAGAAAAGTATAGAATTCCATCTTCTACAGTTAGAAATTGGATAGAGATGTATGAAAACCATGGCTTCGAAGGATTTAATAAAAAGCTCAATAAAATAGAATATAGTGGCAAATTTGAGTTGTCTGTCATAAAATATAGGCAAATACATGAATGTTCCTATCAAGAAGCTGTTGAAAAATTCGATTTGCCTAACGGATTGCTGATATGTAATTGGAATCGAATTTATCAAAAAGAAGGTTTCTCAGGCTTGAACAAATAAAGCGGAAAGCCGAGAAAAAATATGACTGATAAAAGAAAAAAGAAGAACCCGAAGCAAGGAAAAGACGCAGATCATTTAGACTTACTTGAAAAATACCCTCAAACTCAAATAGTTGAATGGCTTAAGATTAGTAGTTTACCTAAATCAAGCTTTTATGAGTGGAAGAAAAAGTTCAAGCTAATGATTGATCCGGATACTCAAATCAAGCTGGAAATTAGAAAGATTATTAAAGCGTCCAAAGAACGTTACGGATACCGTCGAGTCAGTTTAAAGTTAAGAAAACTGGGTTATATTGTTAATCACAAGAAAGTTTTGCGAATGATGAGAGAAGAAAATGTGCTTGGTAGTAAGTTTAATACTCGAAGCAGAAAATACAGCTCATATAAGGGAACTGTCGGTAAAATCGCAGACAACATCGTTGCTCGTCCATTTAATGTTTCGGCAGCCAATAAATTATGGTGAACTGATGTCACCGAATTTCGTTTACCGGTTCAGGAAAAAAGACGGTATCTTTCACCTATTTTAGATGCGTTTAACGGCGAAATAGTCACTTATAATTTAAGTTATAGACCTGATATCCGCATGACAAATACGAAGTTCGATCAAGCTCTTCAAACAAGAAACATTGAATCTAATTTAATCATTCATTCGGATCAAGGCTTTCACTACCGGCATAAATCATGGATGTCAAAGCTCACAAAAAAT
Organism: Facklamia sp. P12945; assembly: GCF_050409485.1. Lineage (NCBI taxonomy): Bacteria > Bacillati > Bacillota > Bacilli > Lactobacillales > Aerococcaceae > Facklamia > Facklamia sp. P12945. Next base: position 2,441 of record NZ_JBNUPJ010000007.1, on the reverse strand, counting down.
GGCGTCACTCAAAGCATGTCTCGAAAAGGAAATTGTTTGGACAATTCTCCAATGGAGAATTTCTTCGGAATTCTTAAACAAGAGATGTTCCATGGTGTCACATTTAACTCTTATGCTCATTTAGAGAAAGAAATTAAAAGTGATATCCGTTGGTATAACGAAGAAAGAATTAAAGCAAAATTAAACGGCTTGTCTGCTGTTGAATACAGGTTACAAACCGCTTAATAATTAAATATTAAATTTTTGTCCGTATTTTGGGGTGCACATCATTAATAGAAGTCTTTTCTAAGTTATATTGAAATGATTAGTATAATTATAAATCCTCTATCATTTTCAGCTGTATTTGCACCTTCTTGACCTTTTCTTAATAATTGATAATCTAAAATTCTCTGTATTTTGATATGACTTTGTAGTTAAATATGAATTTATCCATTCTTAAAAAGTTGTATTATTGAATGAAGTCGTTTAGATTTAATTAACATTATCAATGCTATCAGAAAAAGATTAACTATGCTTACTAGCAAGAGACCATTTTGATAAGTAATGGCTTGGTTCACATTCTCATAAGCAAGTTGTTGGGTAATGACACGGGTAGCGAAGAAATAGGTGGTTGGAATAAAATGCATGACCTTAGCCAAAGGCGCAATATTTCCTGTTAATAAGATTCCCCCAATCAATGTCAAGGCAGAAACGAAGAGGGTAATTAATTTTTCCTTAGTCAATATAGCAATCAGATAGACCCAGATAACCGTCATAAGGATAGTAAGAGCATGAATGACACTTGTCTGTGCGATTAAACGCCAGACTGGAAGGGTCTCTCTGTATGTGTCTGTATAGATTGAAATCGGATATTGATAGGATGAAAAACCATTAACTAGACCAGCTACAATGAAGAACAATCCGAAGCTTACTCCATAAACCAAAAGGGAAATTAAGTAGATTTTAACTAATTTATCTAATTGCCAAGTAACTTGGTTTACCGGAAATAAGTCTTCGAGATCTATTTGATCATAAAATTGACGGGTGAAGCTGTCACTTAATAAAGTAATCAAACATAAGATAAAAATAATTGGAAAGATGGTATCAAGCATTCTGTAAAGAAAGGTATAACCACGACTCTCTCCTCCTTCAAATTCAGGAGGTAAATTAAGTCCTTGCAATATTTTGTAGCGCTGATACTTCCCGTAGATATAACGAATATAATTTTCATCAAAATTATGAATTTTTGACTCTATGTCAGCTAATTCATTCCTTTCCATTAAGTCAATTTGAATCGCAAGGGCTTCCGACCAATCACCGACCTTCGCTCGTTCAATTGCTTTTAGGTTTTGAGCGATATTTTGTTTTAGGGACTCTTGTGCTTCAAAAATTTTATTTCTATCTTTGGAATCTAGGTCACCGGATAGAGTATCCTCATAATCACTGCTAATATATTGCATTATTTCATTGTTATCATCTAGTGAGGCAATAAATCCTACTTTACTTTCTGAAGAAGTATTCATTACCAGTAAAAAAGCCATTACCAAGATACTGACAGACAAGGGCAACCAGTTAAGTCTAGCCTTAAAGATTTGTTTCAAATAAAGGTTAAATGGTTTCATGACGGACTAACCTCTCTTTCTTCTAATCGATGGCCTTGGATAGAGTATATCTTGTCGCAAAGATTAAGAAAATCCACTTGTTCATGGGTCGCTATTAAAAAAGCCTTTCCTTCATCACGTTGTGTTTGGAGATAGCTTTTAAATTGATTAAGACTCTCATAATCTAAACCATTAGTTGGTTCATCCATTAGCCAATAAGTAGGATTGGTTACTTCATATAATGATAATACTAACTTTTGTTTCATACCGAGCGAGTACTTATAAATCGGTTGTTTGATGTAATCGTGACTTTGCCATCGATTAACCGCCCTTTCGATTAGGTCTGGATCAGCTTGCCAGACTTTATTATAAAGCTTTAAGTAATCCATTCCCGATAGATTTTTATCCAACCAATTGACCGACTCAAAATAAAAAACTGCCTGCTTAAAGCCTTTACCCTTAAGTTGTCGATCTTCAATGTCGAGACTAATCTGCCCTTGAGACTCTTCCCTTAAACCTGCAATCGTCCTTAACAAGGTCGATTTTCCACTACCATTAGGACCCGTAAGAGCTACCAATGAGTAAGGAAAGATTGTAAAATCCGCAGTAAATAAGGGGATCTGATGATTTTTGATTGTTAGATTGTTTATGCTTAACATAATAACTCCTTTTGATTTAGTAAAAGTCTTATTTACAAAAGTATCTAAACTCTATTTTAAATTATTTATTCCAATTAGTGTACTCAAGTTCTCAATATAATTTATAAGCTAAATTTTACACCATTTAGTTTGTAGTTTGATTGAGTCAAGTCCATATAATTGTGTAAAAGTAAAAAAGGTCATGAAACGTCCTTTTACGGTA